>JBAXRP010000328.1:0-4437 GCA_037131145.1 Bacteroidota bacterium | reverse complement strand
GTTCATAAGCATGGAAATGGATGCGCAGGTAACCATTAATACCGATGGCAGCGCAGCCGACAATTCAGCCATGCTCGATGTAAAATCGACCAGTAAAGGAGTATTGCTGCCCCGGATGACGCAAGCGCAGATTTATGCCATTGCAAACCCGGCAAACGGCCTGATGGTGTTCAATACCACCGACAATAAATTCTACACTTACATTGCAGGCGCCAATGCCTGGAAGGAAATTTTGTATGGATCCTCGTCAATTTTACCTGGTTGCGGTTCGGTTGCTTATGGCGGGAAGACATACAACTCCGTGATCATCGGGCTGCAATGCTGGATGACTGAAAACCTGAACATCGGATCGGCGGTCGCGGGAAGCCTGGACCAAGCAAACAACGGCATCATCGAAAAGTACTGCTACAACAACATCTCCGCCAACTGCGATGTATATGGCGGACTGTACCAATGGGCTGAAATGGTTCAATACCTGAATGGCGCAACCAACACCACTTCCTGGAACCCGGTTCCAGCGGGAACTGTACAGGGAATTTGTCCGGCAGGATGGCATTTGCCGTCTGATGCAGATTGGAGCAGCCTGGAAGCTAATCTTGGCGGAACCAGCGTTGCAGGAGGGAAAATGAAGGAGACAGGTACCGTTCATTGGTTATCTCCAAATACAGGCGCAACCAATTCAAGCGGGTTTACAGGGTTGCCGGGGGGCGACCGCGATGTAAGCGGAAGCTTCATCTTCCTGGCTACCTATGGCGACTTTTGGACCTCTTCTGAGGCCAATTCCACCCAGGCATGGTACCGGAACCTGAACACCGGCAATGAGACCCTGTACCGTGGAGGTTATTACAAGAGTGACGGCTTTGCCGTGCGGTGTCTTAAAAACTGAACTATGAAAAAAATATTATGCAATCCCATAACCCCATTAACATGAAAACAATTATAAGAATTTTTGTTGTGATTGGATTTTTATTGACGTTACCACATTCTGGCGCTTACAGCCAGATTGGCGTCAATACCAATGGAAATTTGCCCGATCCTTCGGCGATGATCGATGTATCTTCAACCTCCCTGGGCGTCTTATTCCCGAGGATGACGCAGGCACAGATTGCAGCAATTCCGGCGCCTGCCAATGGTTTGGTGGTGTTTAGCACCACCGACAACAAATTTTACGCCTACGTTACAAGCGTCAGCATCTGGAAAGAGATTTTGTATGGTACCGGAACCATTGCGAAGTTTTCATGCGGCTCCTCCTTCACTGTCAACCATGTGGCAGGAGCTGTAGCGCCGGTTTCCAAAAATGTAACATACGTTACAGTAACCAATATTCCCGGCGAACCATCGAAATGCTGGATTACAAGCAACCTCGGCGCTGATCACCAGGCAATCGCCAAAGACGATGCTACCGAAGCTTCGTCCGGGTGGTACTGGCAATATAACCGCAAACAGGGGTACAAGCATGATGGTTCAACCCGTACACCCAATACAACCTGGATACTGCCGATCAACGAAAACCTTGACTGGCAGGCAGCCAACGACCCCTGTACACTGGAACTTGGCAGCAGTTGGCGGCTACCAACACATTTTGAATGGAATAATGTCAATGTGGGTGGCGGCTGGACGAACTGGGACAGCCCCTGGAACTCCGGATTGAAACTTCATGCAGCCGGGGGGTTGCAATACAACGATGGTTCGCTCATTAGCCGGGGTGCAATCGGTAACTATTGGGCCGGCGACCAGCACAGCGTGACCCATGCATGGACACTGAACTTCTACAGCGCCGGCATTATACTCAATAATCCCGACAAATCGTACGCGTTTCCTGTTCGTTGCCTGAAAAACAATTGATGATTGAGTTTCAAAGTTGCACAATAGCCAAAAAAATAATGATGAGAGAACTTTTCATGCTGTTTTTCCTGGGTGGGTGTATCTGGGCAAATGCCCAGGTAGCTGTAAACACCGATGGCGCCGCCCCGGATGCTTCATCGATGCTCGATATTAAATCGATCTCAAAAGGGGTTCTTCTTCCAAGGATGACCCTTATCCAACGGAGTGCGATCGCAAGTCCGGCTAACGGTTTAATGATCTATCAAAACGATAATTCACCCGGATGCGCAGTTGTTAAATAGGATTGTAAGACTAAAGAATAGAAAATGAGCCCATACCGAAATGTAAACAATTTTTGGCTAAAGCCAACCAAGAAGCTGATTATCAATTGCCACAGCCTTAAGTCCGTGGCAAGTCAGGTGATTGATGCATTGGGCTTTAGCCAAAGGATGTTATTATAAATGACTATTCGGAGAGATAAAAAAATCAAACAAATGAATTAATCCTAAACCATGAATTCATGAAAACAACCAGTAAATTTAATGCTTTCGCGATTTTCGCGGTGCTATTCTTAGTTGCATCAGGTCATTCCCCAATCAGCGCCGACAACGTGATCACCAGCGGAACCAACTTTATCGTGCTGCCCGGAACAACGGTAGTATCGTCGGAAAACCTGGTGGTTAAAAGCGGGGCGACACTTGACAATTCCGGAACGCTGATCCTGAAAAAGGGATTCACCAACGAATATGCTTCACCGAATTCAATCGGAACGGGAACGGCCGAATTTTCGGGAACGGCGGCTCAAACCATCAGCGGACAAAATATCATTCAAAACCTTACTGCCAACAATGTATCGGGGGTTACCATCGGAGGGAATACCCGGGTAAATGGCATCCTTGCCTTAACTAATGGCAAAGTGACCTTAGGAGCCAGCAACTTGATTCTGGGTACTGCGGCTACCATTGCAGGCACGCCATCGGCAACAGTCATGATTATCGTAACGGGGACAGGAGAGCTCCGGAAAGAGTTTCCATCAGGGTTCACCGGCGCGTTCAGCTATCCGGTTGGCGATGATACCGGTACGCCGGATTATTCGCCGGTAACCCTAACCTTCACCGGGGGAACCTTTGGTGTGGGCAATTATGCAGGTGTGAACCTGAAAAACAATATCTATCCCGATCCGAACATCACCGGAAATTACCTGAACCGTTACTGGACTTTGAGCCAGTCGGCGATCACCAACTTTACCTGCAATGCAGCATTTCAATATGCCGCAGCAGATGTGACCGGCAATGAAACCCTGATTTCCTGCACCAAAGTCAATCCTTCGCCGTGGATCACTTATGGTTTGACAAATGCAGCAACCCACATGTTGACGGCATCGGGAGTCACACCGTTCGGCTCGTTTACCGGGGTGAAAAGTTCTGCGCCGCCGGCAAACCAGCAACTGGCAAATATCATTATTCCAAACGATGTGACAACTTGTTATGACGCCACGCAAATACTTACAGTTGCCGGAAACGGATCAACTTTCCTGATCGAAAACGGGGGAAGCGTGACCCTTGTGGCGGGCAATAAAATTTCCCTCCTTGCCGGGGCAAAAGTCAACATCGGCGGTTATCTTCACGGGTACATCACCACAAACAATACATTCTGCGGCTCAACGGCTAACCCTCTGGTTGCAAAAGCGGAAAATGGTTCCGTACTTGGGGTTGAATCCAGTATTAAAAGCCGGTTTATTAAAGTTTATCCCAACCCTACCACGGATATTGTCATCATTGAATTGTTGGGAACAGATGTAAACACTATGGCCAATGTAACCGTTTACACTTTACAGGGAAAACAGATCCTGGAAAAAACGATGACAGGCGAAGCAAAATTCCAGTTCTCTCTTTCAGGCAAACCAGTAGGAATGTACATGGTGCACGTGCAGGCGGGGGAGAAATCGGAGATAGCGAAGGTTGTTAAAAATTAAAGTCACTATGTTATTGATCTTCTTTCTTCGCGTAATTGCCACAAATTCTGAATTTACGAGCAACCAATATCATTGAAGTATGAAAAAAATTTCGGTTTTATATTGATATTTCTGCTTGCCGGCAACTTGAATGAAGGAACCGTAATGTTCGTTGATCCGGAAGACGAACTGAATGGAAAAGTGTTTGAACCATTGAAAAACATTGAGTATTTCCAAAATTTTCTTATCCGGTAGAACACCATTGAATGGGAGAATGGAGCTGATTTTGCGCCTGAATATCTATTTGGGATAGGGAAGAAATTGTAGTTTCATGAAAAATTTGTTGATAGGTCACAATCATAAGAGTAAGGATGGATTATATAATAAGGCATTGTGTGGGGACAAGCCATGGCATGTGCCAACATGCAACCGATGATGACACCGTAGGGACGCGCCATGGCGCGTCCCTACCGCAAGTCGCGTCAAAAACAGCCAACCAATTCAACAAGCCTGTTTTCTTGTTTGGTTACGGTAATCATTAATAAAAATTCCCTTAACAATCCCACTTTTCTGAAAAAAATGGATTACGATTTGAAAAAAATGTAATTTTAGCTTTTCATACGGAAAGATAAAAGTATTTCTCGAAAACTCCAGCCAAA
>JBAXRP010000327.1:0-4439 GCA_037131145.1 Bacteroidota bacterium | reverse complement strand
ACCGCCCTCGAATCAGCCGGGGAATTGATCCGGGTAAAGGAATTTGTGTCGCCGCGTTTAGAGATTACCGAGGTTGCCGACCGTATGGTGAAACATGGAGGCAAGGCTTTGCTTTTTGAAAATAACGGAACCGAATTTCCTTTGCTTATCAATGCGCTTGCTTCCGATCGCCGTATTTGCATGGCGCTTGGCGTAAATAAACTCAGCGATTTTGAAGCAAATATGGCAGGAATTCTGGCAGAATTTACCAGTCAGAAAAAAGGAATCATTCAAAAACTGAAGTTACTGCCGGCTCTTAAAGATATTGCTTCGTGGTTTCCCCGAAATAGCGGCAAACGCGGGCAATGTCAGGAGGTAGTGATGGATAAACCCGATTTGACAAAACTTCCAATTCTTACCTGCTGGCCTCACGATGGCGGACCTTTTATCACGCTTCCAGGCGTTCATACAAAAGATCCGGTTACAGGCATCAGAAATCTTGGCATGTACCGCATGCAGGTTTTCTCACAGGATATGACCGGAATACACTGGCATCTCCACAAAGGATCGGCAAACCACTTCCGTAGATATCAGGAGCTTAAAAAAATAATGCCGGTGACAGTAACGCTTGGCGGCGATCCTGCCTATATTTATACCGCTACAGCGCCGCTACCCGAAAACCTTGACGAGTACCTGCTTGCCGGTTTTCTCAGAATGAAAAAGGTGAAGCTTGTCAAATGCCTTACCAATGATCTCGAAGTTCCCGCTGATGTGGACTTTGTGATTGAGGGATATGTTGATCCATCTGAAGATTTAATCATTGAAGGACCATTTGGCGATCACACCGGGTTTTACTCCCTTGCCGACTTCTTTCCACGTTTTCATGTGACTTGTATAACTCACCGCAGAAATGCAATTTATCCGGCAACTATTGTCGGGATACCGCCACAGGAAGACGGTTGGATAGGCAAAGCGACAGAACGAATATTTCTTATGCCAATAAAAATGACGGTGGCTCCCGAAGTTTCCGACATGCATTTACCTGTTGAGGGCGTTTTTCATAATATTACCCTGGTTAGTATTCATAAACAATTTCCCGGACAGGCGCTTAAAATCATGAGTTCGTTATGGGGCGCCGGACAGATGATGTTCAATAAAATTATGGGCGTTTTTGACGATGACGCGAATCTGCTGGATTATCTGGCGGTTGGTCGTATAATTTCTGCTAATTGCGATCCTGTTGACGATATTCACTTTATGCATGGACCTGTGGATATTCTCGACCATGCCAGCAGTAACTATGCTTATGGCAGTAAAATGGGTATTGACGCTACTAAAAAACTTATTCAGGAAATGTCATCTTCGGCAGCCGTCTCATTAAATGCCGTGAAGGATCAAAAACTTCAGGATGGCTTTACGCATGAAAGCAGAGTTGAGGTTCACCTGATAAAACAAACTTTTCCCGAAATCAAAAACATCAGGACAGATTTTCTCCTACAGGGTATTTCAATTGTCATTATTTCGATTTCAAAGAACCGGAAAAATCAGATAAGGGAAACAGCCGCCGCTATAATTGAAAATGAATGGATCAAAGATGTTAAGTTTCTTCTTTTTACCGACGACTTTATTAACATCGATGATTCTTCGCAGGTTGTTTGGATAGTCGCCAACAATCTCGATCCAATCCGCGATTGCTTTCACCATGAACCGAAACCGGGAATTAAATTTCCGGCGCTCTGTATTGATGGCTCCTGTAAAAACAGTGAACTCGACGGGTTTTCGCGCGACTGGCCAAACGTGATCGTTATGGATGATAAAACCATCAATGATGTTGATGAAAAATGGATTAGACTTGGCGTTGGAGCAATGATTCCTTCCCCGTCGCTGGGTTATAAACCTTTGGTTTCTAACAACGGAGCTATTTCTTCAAAGTCCGGTTAACAGAAAATCCCGGTTTTTTTCTTATTTTTGTCGGTTAAAATCATTCTGATGAAGAAACGATTACACCATTTATTATATATCCTGATCTTTTTCCTGTTTTCAATGGTTGCCGGAGCGCAGGTTTCGGTGATCAAAGGTAAAATTCTGGATGAGAAAACAACCGACCCGTTACCTTTCGTTAATATTGGAGTAAAGGGGCAGTCTGCTGGAACTTTTTCTGATAGCAATGGCGCATTTCGTCTCGAATTGGCAAAAGGGGAATATGATCTAATCCTTTCGTCGGTAGGGTATGAAAAAATTGAAAAGCATATCCATGTTGATGGTAAAAAAACGTATGTTTTGGATATTCAGCTTACCGGTATTTCCCAGGAACTAAGCACAGTTGTGGTTTCGGCGTCAAAATATGCTCAGAAAATTCAGGAATCAATTTCATCCATCGAAGTGATCAAGGCAAAAAGCATCGAAATAGGTAATCTTCCATCGGCAGATAAAGTTGTGGATAAAATGCCCGGAATTACTATTGTTAATAATGAACCCCAGATTAGAGCAGGAAGCGGTTTCAGTTCAGGACTTGGGTCGAGAGTGATGGTTTTGGTTGACGAAATTCCTTTGCTGCGAGGCGATGCCGGTCGTCCCGACTGGGCGTTACTGCCTATTGACGACGTTGACCAGATTGAATTGGTAAAAGGCGCGTCATCAGTGGTTTTTGGATCATCGGCAATCAATGGCGTGGTTAATGTGAGAACAGCGTGGCCCAAAGATGAACCTTCAACAAAGATTATCACCTTCCTGGGAGGTTACAGCAAACCTGAGCGGAAATATTCAACTCCGTGGAGCGGCTTTAATCCACTGGTTTACGGAATAACATTAACTCATTCGCAGAAGTTCGATAATATTGATCTTACCGGAGGTATCAGCTATTTCAAGGATCAGGGATATGTTGGAGGCACTCCTGAAGGAAAGGTTTCAGATACAATTTTTAATAACGGACAGTTCAATAACCGGGTCAAATTATATTTCAACACCCGTGTTCGTTCGAAAAAGGTTGATGGACTGACTTATGGGCTTAATGGCAATTTCATGTTCCAGGAAAACGCCGAAACCTATTTCTGGTACGACGCTGATACCAATATTTACAGGTCTTATCCGGGGGCGTTATCGCGCTTTAAAACTTTTACTTTTTATGTTGATCCTTTTATAAAATACTATGCAAAAAACGGAGACATACATTCATTTAAAAACAGAATTTATTATCTGAAGACAAATGGTTTGTATAACCAGAATTCGCTTAGCGTTACTATTTTTAATGAATATCAATTTATCCACAAGTTTAAAAAAGCAGGCGACTTGATGCTTGTAACAGGAATTACAAACATATTTAGTTATGCCTTCGGAAAGGTTTTTTCCGGTAAACTTGCCCCTGATGGCAACCCTACCCTGGGCGAAAATGGAACTTATA
The DNA here is from genome assembly GCA_037131145.1 of Bacteroidota bacterium. Classification (GTDB taxonomy): domain Bacteria; phylum Bacteroidota; class Bacteroidia; order Bacteroidales; family FEN-979; genus CAIVAT01. The sequence goes on along the minus strand of JBAXRP010000327.1, from coordinate 1,060 downwards.
ATACAGAAAATTTTGCCGTATATGCCCAATTTGAGAAAAAATTCTTTAAACGATTATCTATACTTCTCGGCGGACGTTATGAATACTATAATCTTGCCGATCTGTACGAAAGTAAACCGATTTTCCGCGCCGGACTGAACCTTCAGGCGGGAAAAGCAAGTTTTTTCAGGCTTTCTGTGGGGCAGGGCTACAGGGTCCCAAGTATTGGCGAGCGTTATATAACCACCACTTCGGGAAATTTCTCCTTTTATCCAAGTCCGAAGCTGGCTTCTGAATCAAGTATTTCTTATGAACTTGGTTTCAAACAACTTTTCAAGTTTGGCAAATTTGTGGGGATGTTTGACATTGCCGGATTCTATGAAAATTATAATAACTATGTTGAGTTTAACTTTGGTTATTGGGGTATGAATCCAAATCCATTGAAGAATGTTGGATTTAAATTTTTAAATACCGGTCCGGCGCGAATTTATGGCATTGACGCCTCAATTGCCGGTGAAGGCGATCTATGGAAGAATTTCAATCTGAGCGCAATGGTTGGTTACACCTATTCAGTTCCTCAGGCGCTTGATCCCAATTATGTTTTCTATGAATATCCAAATAACCCCAAAAAATCGCTCACCTTTATGACCACCTCCTCCGATACTACAACGCCCGGGCATATCCTGAAATATCGCGTCCAAAGCCTTTTAAAAGCCGACGTTCAGGTTACATGGAAACGTTTTTCAACCGGGTTCGGCGGTCGTTACTATGGGTTCATGAAAAATATTGATCTGTTTTTTTATGAAGCTCTCGACGATCCGATTATTGGCGTAAACACAGGTATTAAGAAATACCGTGAGGAACATAATTCCGGAACCTTCATCGTTGATTACCGCGTAAGTTATGCCCTGAAAAGTTTTAACTTCTCACTTATTATCAATAACCTTATGAATACTGAGTTTTCATTACGTCCGCTAACTATTGAACCAACAAGGATGACACAACTTCAGGTGATTTATAGAATTTGACGAAGGACGAAGGACGAAGGACGAAGGACGAAGGACGAAGGACGAAGGACGAA
>JBAXRP010000326.1:0-4460 GCA_037131145.1 Bacteroidota bacterium | reverse complement strand
AATTCCCCATGTAGTTTTAACTACTGTGAAAGTTTTTGCAGTTGTGTCAACATTTACTTTATAATACCCGGCTTCAGCCACTTTGATATTATTGCCACCGACCTCAAGCGTACCCGGAACAGTAGCTGATTCTCCCCAGTTATAATCCCAATTAGGATTGCGGCAGAATTTAAACTCGGTAGTAGCCGGAAAGTCAAAGTAACCTTCATAAGTTGCATCGCTCAAAACCGAAGCGACAACTGTTGTAGTGTTTGTAGGATCCCATGCAGGGGTTTGATAACTTCCCGGAACATACAATACCGGATAGGCGCGGTTTCTCGTAGGCGGTTTCGGCGACGACCAGTAAGCATGGTCAACAATTGGGGGAAATTTATTCACAAGGGCGCTTGTTGTGCGAATGCCGCCCCAACCGCCGCTGATTCCGTAATCGGCAGGAGTCATACTGCCACCTACTGAAGCGTGAATGATAAAGGTTGTTCCGCCATAAGTTTGCGATTGATTACCATCGAAATTGACCATAAAAATCGGTTCACCCGAAAGGTTGTTGTCGGCGGTAAAAAGGTTCTTGTATTCTGGTTCGAGAGTGTAACCGGCGCCTATAACCTTGTTGCAATAAGTAATACACTCGGTATATTTGCTTTGTCCGGTGTAAACTTCTGCATTCAGGTAAAGTTTGGCAAGGAGTGTCCAAACGGCGGCTTGTCCGGCGCGACCATATTCCGCGCCCTTCACGCTAATCATGATTTTTTCTATCGCCAACAATTCATTTTCAACATACTTGAATAAATTAGCGCGTTCTATTCTCACCGGAAAGAATTTTCCGACAGGATCATTTTCTGTAACAAATGGGACGTTTCCGAAAAGATCAAGAGCGTGATAATAGCTCAAAGCCCGCAGAAAACGAGCTTCGGCGCTGTACTGTTCGATTTCGGTCTTGCTCGCCCCGGAAATGCCGCGCTCGGCAAGTTTACTTTCAGTAGATTCCCTGATGAACTCATTGCAAATGCCAACCTGAAAGAAAATCCGGTAGTACATGGCGGCGATAAATACATCGCTCGATCCCCAGTTCTGGGAATGGAAATTCTTAATGGTTTGGTCATTCCAGCCTATCACGGCCTCATCGGTTGTTAGTTCCTGGTGATACCAGTAACCGCGAATGTATTCGCTAAAACCCTCATCAATTCCTTTGATATCGGGTTTTCCGGCAGGACCCTGTTGTCCGGTCATCGTAAGACCTGCATATAATTTGGCAAGCACCTGCTTGTAGCCAGCCTGGTCTTTATAAACATTGGCTGAGTTCATGGAGTTGGGATCAATGGGCTGCGTATCCAGATCCTTAACGCATGAGGCAAAAAACATGGTTAGCGCCAAAACCATGAATGTTATCTTGAATATTCTTTTCATATCTATATATTTTTAAAGGTTACAACGAAAGATTTACACCCAGAACAAACACCCGTGAACGCGGATATACGTTGTTGTCAATACCCGAACTGACTTCAGGATCAAGACCCTTGTATTTGGTAATTGTAAATACATTGTTGACGGTGAAAGAAAGACGCAGTCCGAGGGTGTTCTTGATTAAGTTACCGAAATCATAAGTTAAAGAGAGATAATCCAGTTTAAAGTAAGAGGCATTCTGGATATAGTAATCGGACAAGTACTGTTGATTTGCAAAGTTAATATCAAACACATCGGTTGTCACATTGCCGAGATAAGGACCTTCAGGACGATATAAATTGGAATAAACCCCTCTGTTTGATGAGACATTGTTGTACATGTAATTGCCAACTGCGGCATGACCGGCTGTTGACAATGACACCTTCTTATAAGTCAAAGTGGTATAAATGCCAAAAGTAGCGGTGGGATTGGGACTTTTGTAGTGATAACGGTCGGCGTCGGTAATTTTTCCGTCGCCATTTCGGTCAACATACATTCCCTCTATTGGTTTGTCGGCAGCATCATAAACCTGTTGATATACGAAGAAGGAGTTGACAGGATAGCCAACGCTGTTCATTTGGATCATATTTCCAACGCCTCCGGAGATACCGCCGGTAGGATTCCCAAGGAAAGATGGATCGTCAATAGCGGTAAGTTTTGTGATCTTATTGTTGTTGATGGCTGCATTAACGCCTATATCCCATTTCCAGTTATTGGAAACAATGGGTTTAGCGCTTAGGCTGAATTCAAACCCGTTGTTTTCCATATCGCCGATATTAGTAACGATAAAGTTGGTAAGGTTTGTTCCGGCAGGCACCTGAATTTCATTAATCAGATCAGAGGTCTTCCGATCATAGTAATCAAAGGACGCTGTGATTCTGTCCTGGAGGAAGCCGAGGTCAATACCAACGTTGATGGTGGTAGTGGTTTCCCATTTGATACCGGCGTCGTATCCGTTCGGACGAAGGGTTTTGAGCCATAAATTACCGAATTGATACATGGAATATTGATCGCCAAGCGTGTAAATAGGCAGATAGGGATACCAGGTTTGCGAAATATCCTGCTGACCGGTTTTACCCCAGCCCAATCTGAGTTTCAACTGTGAAAGAACCTTTGAATCGCGGAGGAAAGCCTCTTCATTGATTTTCCAAGCCAAAGCAGCCGATGGGAAAAGTCCCCAGCGATTATCCTTTGAAAACTTCGAAGAACCATCATCGCGAAGTGTGAAGGTTAACAGATATCTGTTGGCAAGGGTGTAGTTTAAACGCCCATAGAACGAAACGAGATAATATTCCTGTTTAGCCTGAACTATATTATTCCTAGCCGAATCGTATATAATAGCGTTGTTTGAGTTATATGTATTATTATCAACATAAAATCGCTGCCATGAATATCCAGCCATCACATCAAATTTACTCTTGATACTTTTCACCTCTTTCACATAGTTGAGGTAGAAATCGAGCACGCTGTTTTGTTTTGTCTGGTCATACGTGCGAGCGAGACCTGAGTCGAGCCAGTTTCCGGTATAGTCAGTTGGCACGTAAACCGTTCCGTTACTTTTGGTATAGTCGAGACCGAGGTTAAGGTTAACGCGCAAATCAGGGAAAAAGTGAAGTTTATAATCAAACTGGATATTTCCAAGGAATCGGTTAACGCCTGATCGGTCATCGCGCATTTCGAGTGTGGCAACCGGGTTTGCTGGCGCCATTGTAACCGGATTGCGCTCGCCTGCTTCATTGGGAGCCTGTAACCATGCCCAGTATCCGCCATAATATCTGTTAGTGAGATTACGGTTTTCCATCACCGGCTGTGTCGGGTCAAAATTTATTGCGCTTCCGATTGCGCCCTGATCGGCAAAACGGTTTTTCTCATACAAGTATTTTGCATTCAGGTTGACCTTCAGGTAGTTTTTAAAGAATGTTGGATTTAAGTTTGCTCCAACAGAAACACGCTGCATATTATCGGTTTTCAGAATTCCGTCCTGGTAAGTATAACCTACGGAAACGCGATATGGCATTGTGCTTACAGCTCCGGTAAATGCCAGGTTATGGTCGGTGCTGATTGCTGAACGGAAAATCTCTTTCTGCCAGTCGGTGCTCGCTGTGCCAAGTAATGTATCAACAGCGGGACGGTTCGGGTACTTTGCGAGTACAAGAGTACGAAACTCATCGCCGGTTAGGACTGAGGTTGTTTTGGGAACAGTAGCAACAGAAATATTGCCGGTATATTCCACGCCAAATCTTTTACTTCCGGCAGTACCTTTCTTGGTGGTGATCAGGATGACGCCATTGGAAGCGCGCGAACCGTAAATGGCGGTTGCAGAAGCGTCTTTCAAAACAACGTAAGTTGCAATATCATCGGGGTTTAACATGCTCAGCGACCCGCGGGCGCCTGATGTTCCGGCATTGTCAATTGGCACGCCGTCAACAACAACGAGAGGATCGTTAGATGCAGTGAGCGAAGAACCGCCTCTGATACGGATTACGGCGTCGCCGCCGGGCGTTCCGCCGAGAGTTGTCACCTGTACTCCGGGGATTTTTCCAATGATTGCCTGCTGAGGCGAGGAAATGTTCCCCTGGTTGAAATCTTTAGATCCAAGGGTAGCAACCGAACCTGTGGCATCCTGTCGTTTCACAGTACCATATCCGATAACTACTAATTCGTTCAGACTTTTCACTCCTGTGGCAAGAGCTACGTTCAAAGTCTTCTGGTCGGTGAAGGTAATTTCCTGTGAAGTGTATCCTACAAAAGAGAATACAAGGATATCGCCTTTTTTTACCTTTAGTGAATACTTACCATCAATATCCGTAACTGTACCGGTCGTTGTGCCTTTAATGACAACCGTCACCCCCGGAATTGAACTTCCATCTGACGCATCTGTTAAAATTCCCGTCAATGCAACCTCCTGTGCATAGCCAACCGATGCTGCTGCAAGGGCGAGGAATAGAACCAGATAACGCAACCATAGTGCACGTTTCTTCATACTTTAAATTTTAACAAGTTTAACATTCCGTTAGTTT
>JBAXRP010000325.1:0-4506 GCA_037131145.1 Bacteroidota bacterium | reverse complement strand
GAGGCAAACTGGGATACATAATACCGGCAGATGCGCCTTTGCCTCTTAAAAACGATCCTTCAGATTTTCAGAGCAGAGCGATGGAGATGGCCCAGATTGATATTTATGCAAAGAGAATTCAGTCAAAACATGCACTTTTCATATTTGATGCCTGTTTTGCGGGTACAATCTTTTCTAAAAACCGCGACGGCCCCCCGGAATATATCTCACACAATACGGAAAAGGATGTCCGGCAATTCAATACCAGCGGCAGCGCAGACGAGACCGTCGCCGATGCCAGTTTTTTTTGTGATCAGTTTATTGAAGCCCTCGACAGGAAACCAGATTTTGATAATGACGGGTATCTTACAGGAAGTGAACTTGGCTTTTTCCTTAGGAAAGAGGTGATCCGGTTCTCCAATAACCGTCAGCACCCGCAATCAGGGAAAATCAATGATGCATGGCTTGACGATGGCGATTTTGTGTTTGTTGTAAATCCTGTTCTGAAGCCATTACAGATCGAGGAGACTCCGGTCGTTCAGTACGGCGCCATCGAACTCCTGACCGAAATCAGCGGTTCGCTCTATGTTGACAGTGAATTTGTGCGTACTGTAAGCGCGAACAACCTTTATATAATAAAAGATGTTTCAGCCGGCAGCCATTTCCTTAAGATCACCGGCAATGAAAACTGGGAAGGCGCGGCAACCATTGAAACTAACAGAACTGTAACAATTGATGTAAAGCAAAAAGCCCAAAAGGAGTTTATAGAGATGGTATTTGTGAAGGGAGGCACCTTCCAGATGGGCAGCAATGACGCATAACCAGACGAAAAACCGGTACATTCTGTAACATTGAGCAACTTTTTAATTGGGAAATATGAGGTAACCCAAAAGCAATGGAGGGATGTGATGGGCGATGACCCGTCATATAATACAAATTATGATAATTGGAATTAAGTTCCTGATAAATAAAAATAAAAAATCCCTATGAATAATCTAAATAAAACCTTTGCATTCGCATTCCTTTTGATGCTGATGAGCAAATTTCTTTACGCACAAAAGCCCGAACTGGTGATTCCTGCCGGGCATGGAGCCAGTATTTATGCTACAGCAATTTCCTCTGATGGAAAATACTTGGTTACTGCATCAAGAGACAAAACTGTAAAGCTGTGGGACGTTGCAATAGGCGCAGAAATAAAAACATATACGATGCATACAAATGGAGTAAGATTTGTGGATATATCGCCGGACAACCAGTTTATTGTGTCGGGAGGGGATTATTTCGACAATCAGGTAATCCTGTTCAGGTTGACAACCGGTGAAATATTGATGAAATATGAAATGAAATACGGAATAACATCAATCGCTTTTTCACCGGATGGCAGAACAGTGCGGGCTTGTGGTAACGACCCTGACAACAGTTACAGGGAATGGAGTGTGCCTTCAGGCAATCTCCTGCACAAAGCATCGGATTTCGGAGATTCCCGCAAAATATTCTGGTATATATCCCCAAGCGGAAAATATGGATTTACCCAACATTCAGTATGGGATTTGGATTCCATGTCCATTTTGTATAAGGTGATTTCCAATAATTTAGGTTATCACATTTTCTGTTCAAATACCGGAAAATACTATCTCTCGAAAAATCCTCGAACCAAAATCTTCAGTTTGCGATCTTCTGAGCAATCGCTAAGTCTCATTGATTTTACTCAAATTGACAAGGACAATATCTCGATCGAAGCTGCATTCTCGCCCGACGACCAGTTTGCTGCTCTTGCTTATTCACCGCATAAACTTGGTGAACCGGGTCATTTTTCGGAATTTAACATTGAATTATGGAATATTCAAACGCTGCAAAGAATAAAATCAGGAAGGTTTTACTCTGATATCATAAGTCTTGAGTATACTCCCGATGGTCTACAACTCATCATCACCGATATAGAAAATAAAATTTATTTCTGGGACATCAAGGATTGGAAGGTGTCCAGAAAAATGGGAGGAAAATCAGTTGAAATGTTCGCAAATTTGGATAAAAGCCGGCAGAATATTATCGTTAGCAGAAGTAATTCGAATCAATTAAAAATCCGCCTGAAGACAGGGAGGCTTACTCAAACAGATGAATCTTATGAAATCATCAACTACATCGGCAACGGAAAATTTACTTTGGCCTGTGATACTGCCCACTGGATGATTGTCAGCCAGGGAACCGGTAAGAAAACATTAGTGGGGCATGGAACATATAATCAGTATATTACATCTGCCGGGATCGTGCCGGATTCTTCCACGGCTTATATTTCGTGTAGAAAATTTACCAACGACTCCACAAAAGTCGTTGAACGCTGGAACCTGAGTACCGGGCAAATGGAAGGAATCATCGGAAATGATGTGCCACTGAAAGATGCTGAAATATCGCCCAATGCCATCTACATGTTTGCTCTCAGAGGGAAAACGGAAAACAGGACAGACCAGTCTCGTGATTGCTGGGAATTATGGGATTTGAACACAAACACAATCAAATCGAGATTTGAACAGCTTCCGACACAAACTGTTATTAGCAATGCCAGCTTTACGAATGATGATAAGTATTTGCTTTTCGGCAGTTTCGGTTTGAATAGAGACATGACCGATCTGTATCTTCTCGAAACATCATCGGGGAAGATTCTTAAAAAAACCAGGATTAGAAATAAAACTGCCTATATCGAAAACATATCGGACGATAATCAATTCATTGTGTTCAGGGTACTGGAATCCAATGACATCCTGGTATACGATGTGCATTCACTGACAGAAACAGCTGTATTGAAAGGTAATATCGGAAGAATCAATTGTACGGCTTTTTCGGAAAACAACAAATACCTGATCGCATCGGTTGGTAGCCAAGTCAAGATATGGGATATGGCTTCCCGGAAAGAACTCCTTTCTTTCATTCCTCTGGAAAATAATGAATGGATCGTAACTACACCCGATGGCAGATTTGATGGGACTGCAGGAGGAATGAAAATGCTTTACTTTGTTCAGGGTTTAGATGTACTTCCCATAGAATCATTTTATGAACAGCTTTATACTCCCAACCTGTGGAGCAGGGTAATTTCAGGCGAAAAAATGGAGGCAGTTGCCATTAACTTCTCGAAAAAAATCTCACTGCCCCCCAAGGTAAAAATCACATCACCGCAACATCATAGTAATTCTTCAACGCCTGCAATTATAGTAAATGTTGATATTACCGACCAGGGCGGAGGGATCGATGAGGTTCGGCTTTTCCATAACGGGAAACTCGTGGATGGCACTTCGCGCGGATTCCAACCACTGGCTCAGACCGGTTCCAAAAACACAAAAACATTTTTGGTGAACCTGATAAATGGCGCTAATGTCATCAAAGCCACAGCCTTTAATAACGACCGAACGGAATCCGTACCCGAAGAGATCACTGTTTTCTATCAAGGTGTGACATCCACCTCCGACCTCTATCTTTTCTGTATCGGCATCAACAATTATAAAAATGCAAAGTACAACTTAAACTATGCCCAACCTGATGCTCTGGGTTTCATGGAAACGGTAAAGGATGGCTCCAGCGATATTTTTTCCAATGTGTTTACTTTTTTCTTACAAAATGAAAAAGCGGTTAAAGCCGATATTGTCAATGTATTCAATCAGATCATTGCCAAAGCTAAACAGCAGGATGTACTTGTTTTTTTCTTTGCAGGACATGGTGTCATGTCGGAAGGAATCAATAACCTGAAATCGGAATTTTATCTGGTTCCGAATGATGTTGTTCAGCTTTACGGCAACGATGGCGGATTATTGCAAAAAGCATTGTCATCCAATGAATTGATTGATTACTCGAAACGTATCCAGGCACAAAAGCAGTTGTTTGTGATAGATGCATGCCAGTCGGGTGGCGCCGTCGAAACCTTTGCAAGCCGTGGTGCTGCTGAGGAAAAAGCCATTATGCAGCTTGCCAGAAGTACGGGGATTTGCCTATTGTCTGCTAGTGGTTCTGAACAAATAGCTTCTGAGTTTTCCCAGTTGGGTCATGGTGTTTTCACCTTTTCTCTTATAGAGGGTCTTCAAGGCAAGGCAGACGGTGGAACACTCGATAAAAAGATCACGGTCAATGAATTAAAAGCATACATTGAAGAACGTGTGCCTGAACTCACCCAAGAATACAAAGGTCAAGCACAATATCCAAACGGAAGCCTCCGTGGTCAGGATTTCCCGTTGGTGGTTGTGAAATAAAAAAATGTCCGGTCATTAATACACTAAATTGAGTAATTATGAAAAACTAATCGCACTTTCTTTGATCCTTCACTTTTCACTATTCACTTTTCACTCGCCCAGCAGCCCCCGGCATGGCTCGACTTTTCCCATCGTAAACTTGCTTACACCGATGATCAGTATTTTACCGGGTGTGGAATTAAAAACGGTGGATATACTTACAATGAAAGTGACAGTTTGGGCAATGTGGCCTGGTACTCAGAAAATTCCGGTTCAAAAACCCACCCGGTCGGGCAAAAACAGCCAAATGAAC
>JBAXRP010000324.1:0-4507 GCA_037131145.1 Bacteroidota bacterium | reverse complement strand
CAATAAAGCTAAAAAATTAAATGAACGGTGGCTTTCCTTGATTGATCAGAAAGCCGATCTGGCATTTCTTCCTTTTGAAAGCAGTGAAGCGAGAGAATATTACCTTGAAATGAAATATTGCATTGATTTTGCTTTCGCCAACAGGAAGTTGATGGTTACCCGAATCATGGAGGTTTTTAGCGATGCTTTCAGTGATATCACTTTCGGCGATCCGATCAACATCGCCCATAACTATGCAGCCTGGGAAGAACACTATGGGAAAAAAGTACTGGTTCACCGCAAAGGCGCTACATCGGCAAAAGCCGGAGAAACAGGAATCATTCCAGGCAGTCAGGGAACACATTCATATATTGTTGAAGGACTGGGAAACCCCGAAAGTTTTATGAGCTGTTCACATGGCGCAGGACGAACAATGAGCAGAACCAAGGCGATCAGGACACTCGATCTGGATGAAGAAAAACGCAGATTGGATGAACTCGGCATAATACATTCAATTCGCACCCGCGATGATCTCGAAGAGGCGGCGTCGGCTTACAAGGATATAAACGACGTGATGCGACTGCAATCGGATCTGGTCAAAATCGTGGTGGAGTTGATGCCGTTAGCGGTGATAAAAGGCTGACATACCTTTATTTCGAGGAGGAAACTCAGCGCTGAAAAACAATTTTCGGCATAGCGGCAAGCAAATTCTGTGTATAAACCGATTTCGGGTTCCGATAAATTTCATCGGCGTCGCCCATCTCTTCAATTGTTCCATTTTTCATGACAATCAACCGGTCCGACATAAATTTGACTACCGACAAATCATGGGATATAAAAATATATGTCAATCCCAACTCCCGCTTCAAATCGTTCAGCAAATTCAGAACCTGCGCCTGAATGGAAACATCGAGAGCGGAAACTGATTCGTCGCAGATAATTAGCCGGGGCTCAACCGCCAAAGCGCGGGCAATACAGATGCGCTGACGCTGTCCTCCGGAAAACTCATGTGGAAAACGATAATATTGATCTTCCTGAAGCCCGACTTTTCTAAGCAATTCAAAAACCCGGTTTTTTCTTTCTTTGTCGCTCCTGAATAAACTATGAACTTTCATAGGTTCCAGGATTGTCGGTCCAATTGCCTTGCGAGGATTCAATGAGGAATATGGATCCTGGAAAATGATCTGGAGGTCTTTACGCAATTTTTTCAGTTTTGAAAAAGATAACCGGGTTATATCATGTTCCTGGTATAAAACTCTTCCTGTTGATGGAGGTATCAACTCAAGAGCAACCCTCGCAAGGGTTGTTTTACCGCTGCCTGATTCTCCAACAATGCCGAGGGTTTCGCCGGGAAATACATGGAAACTAATGGTCTGAAGCGCCTGAAACGATTCGAATTTCCTGCTTATTCCTTCAATTTTCAGAATGGGTTGTTGAGCGTAGATCCGGGCATGTTTCGAAGCCCGCGTTAATGGGTTCTCTCTAACCGAATCTGCTCCTTCGCCATTATTGATAAAAGTCTCAATAGTAGGAAGTTTTTCAGGTCTTATATCGAGCGGTGGTCTGCATGACAACAATCCGCGTGTATAAGGGTGTTTCGGCGTTGTAAAAATTTCAGATACCGTTCCCTCCTCCACAATTTTGCCGCGGTTCATCACCAGAACACGGTCGGCAAATCCCGCCACAAGTCCCAGATCATGGGTGATGAACAAAATGCTCATTTTGCGCGATTGCTGCAAACTTTTCAAAAGGTCGAGGATGGTTTTCTGAACGGTTACATCAAGAGCTGTAGTGGGTTCATCGGCAATAAGAATTGCCGGGTTGCAGGCAATGGCCATGGCAATCATAACTCGCTGTTTCTGTCCGCCCGATAATTGATGTGGATATGCCTTGAAGGAGTCTGATGGATATGGCAATCTTACTTCCCCGAATAGATCGTGTACCCTTGATTTTGCCTCAGACTTTGACATTGAAAGGTGAATCCGCAAACTTTCGGCTACCTGGTTTCCACAAGTAAAAACCGGGTTCAGTGAAGTCATTGGTTCCTGGAAAACCATTGAAATCCTGCGTCCTCTGATCTTCTGAATTGCTAATTCATCAAGTTGTAGGATATTATAAATGTTGTTATTGCCTTCCCTGTAAAAAATTTCACCTCCGGTTATCCGCCCTGGAGGTTCCGGAATCAACTTCAATATTGTAAGGGCAGTAACAGTTTTTCCCGAACCCGATTCTCCTACAATCGCCACCGTTTCCGCTTCATTAAGCCGAAAGGAAATCCCGTCAACAACAGGCGTCAAAGCGCCAGATGCCTTAAAACAAACCGTAAGTTTACGTACTTCGAGCAATGGAATATTATTCATCAGGAAGTTTAATTTTATGAGTATCCGATTTTATCCCTAACTTGTAAAAACTAATTTTTCTGTACGACTTTTTGTTGGTTCTATGTTGATTTTATACAAACATTTCGTTCCTGGTGGGACTTATAAACACTGACAGGTTTTGCAGACGCTGTTAGGTTTAGCGTAGCAGTCAAACGTGTCAGGGTCGGCAAGACCTGACAGGGTCTGGAGGTATCAAAACGAGATAAACCGAACATTTAAAAAATTCCAAGCCCAAATTCCAAATCCTAAATGTTCGCTCCGAGGTTCTTTTCTGATACCTTTTGGATCTCTTCGTAATTTTAAACGGTTACACAGAGTCCGTTGAGGTTTCAAAAATTTCAGAGGAGAAAGACATATTTCATCACTTTCAGGAATTATTCAGGCTAATTTACAAACTGCTTCGCATAATATTTCGCAGTAAGTTTTTCACCGGTAGCTTTCTCGATCATTTCATTCCACTGCCTTTTACTGCCTGGCATGAAGATATTCTCTTTAAGATAAACGCCGATTTCAGGTTTCCTGGCAAAACTCTGGAATTTATAGTCGTCAGACTTGATGACATTGCCAACGATGTAATAGTACAACTGCGAAGCGAGGAGTTCGCCAAGCAAATAATTATGATAGTAGCAGGGATAAGTAGCAATGTGAATTTTTGTAGCCCAGTCGGGTTCGTTACGCCCTTCGGGCCGGTTGAGCATTTGGTACTTTTCAACCAGATCCCACCAAAGTTTATTCAAATCCTGATCGGGATTCCTGTACATCTCCTTCTCGAAACGGTACATCACTTGTGCCCAGCGGCTGAATACCAGTTGCTCAAGGCGAAGGGTTTTAAAGCATGTTTCGGCAATCTTCATTTTTTCCACCTCACTTATGCCCACTACATCTTTCAGCCACTGAGGATTTGAAGAAAAACGCCCAAAGATCATGGCGATGGCTTCAGTAGTGAATGTATGTGCAGGATCGCGGAGGATAAACGGTAGAGCAGTATCAATATTCTTATCGTAAACTGCATGTCCAAACTCGTGCAACATGGTGTTCATCCAGTATTGGTTAGGTTTCACGTTACAAAGAACGCGAACATCGCCTGCGTTGTCAATATCGGTGCAGAAAGCATGCTGATTTTTGCCCGGTTTTTCATACAAATCACTGTTTTTCAGAATATCGTCCATCGGAAGTCCGACGCCGTAGTAAAATGATGAAGTAAGGGTTTCGAGGTTCTTGTTCTTGTAGTATTTGTCGAGGTCTAAGTTGTAAATCTTTGGAGCTGCTTGAAAAAAGCGGTTCTGGTAATTCCAGGGCATCAGTTCATCTTTGCTTTTCAGGTTATAATACTTCACGAAATAGGCGTCAATATCTCCTTTGACCTGAGTAAAAGCCAACCGCGTAAGGGTGTCGAGTTCGTCAAACAATTCGCTCACCTCTTTTGGATCCTGATCGCTGAGAGTGAGGCTCATTTCATGGTAATTTCTGAATCCAAGGTCTTTTGCAACATCATTGCGCAGCTTCACAAGTTTCTTTACATCTTCGGCAACAACAGTACCAATCTTCTTCTGTGCTTCCCACACCTCTTTCTGGTATTTCACATCCTTCGAACTGCTAAGCGCCTCATCAACTTCATTATCCGACATATTTTTGCCTTTTAATTCCGTCCTGAAATTGCCATATTTCTGTTCAATCAATGTACTAATTCGCACCATAGCATTTACTTTTCCGGTATCGGCTTTTGCCATCAGAAATGAACGGTAAAGCACATCAAGCTGCCGATTCAGCAAACTATCGGTAATCATGCCAGAAACCTTGATCTCTTCGAGTTTCTTTAGTTTCTCTTTATTGGCAAAAAGCGCCATCATTTTAAGATTAAGCTCTTCCGACTTTATAAAGTCTTCGGCTTTGCCAGAAACGGCAGCATCCCATGAGGCAAGCGCAGTTTGCTTGTATAGTGGGATCATCGCAGAATCATGATTTCGGATAAAATCGGTCAGTTCTTTTTTCATCTTTTCCTGTTTTGAAGTGCAGCCTGCCAGCAATAACAGAGACAAGGCAAAGGCATAAATTGTTCTCATGAGAATGTTGGGTTTTTGGATGGACAAGTGGACATTCTATTGTACGAGCATTCTATTGTTTTATTGTATTATACCTCAAACGAG
>JBAXRP010000323.1:0-4548 GCA_037131145.1 Bacteroidota bacterium | reverse complement strand
GAATATAGCACGAAATTTGACAGGGGAAACTCCGCTATCCCGTCTCAAATCCTGATACCTTTGCATTCCCCGCTTTTATTATGAAATCACGTATGCATCGCTTTTCCCTGAAACCGGTATTCCTGGCGCTCTTGTTTACCGGGTTTTCTACATTTGGGAATTCTCAGGATACCAATAAAGTTATCTCGCCCCAAGCAGGAGATCTGCCTCATATTAACTGGATAAAGCAGTGGCCTTCACCAGATAAAAAGAGGGAATCGAACACTTTTAAAGCCCGTTTCAATTCGATTTTCCTTGGTAAGAAACCGGCTTTTTTATCAAAGCCGGTCTCTGTTCTCGCTTTTAATTCCGATGATTTCTGGATTTTGGATCAGGGAGACGGGACTGTTTTTCATGTTCAGGGAGATGTGGGTGATATCCCCCATTATATTCGGAAGTCAGATTTCGAACTTTCATCACTTGTCGGAGTCTGTTCAGCTTCAACGGACGGAATCCTCTTCACCGACTCAGGCGCGAAGAAAATTTACAAAATTTCCCCCGATAAAAAGAAAATAGAAATTCTGAATGATTCGCTGACGCTGGATCAGCCCACGGGAATTGCCTGGTCTGCCGTTACAAATGAAATATGGGTGGTTGAAACAAACGCTCATCGCATTACGGTTTTGAATGAAAAGGGAGAGATTGTCAAACGGATCGGTTCGAGAGGAACATCAAAAGGCGAGTTTAACTATCCAACACATATCTGGATTGATAAAACGGGAATGGTTTACATTGTTGACGCCATGAATTTCAGAATACAGGTTTTTGAACCTTTTGGCGAGGTTGTATCAGTTTTCGGGCAACAGGGCGACGCATCAGGGTATTTTGCGCGACCAAAAGGAATTGCAACCGATTCGCATGGAAATATCTATATCGCCGACGCCCTTTTTCATGTTGTGCAGGTATTTGATCTTAAAGGGAATTTTTTATACAAATTTGGCGCACAGGGACGCGGAGCGGGTGAGTTCTGGATGCCATCCGGAATTTATATTGATAATAACGACTTTATATATGTAGCTGATAGTTACAACTCAAGAATCCAGGTTTTTCAACTGGTTTATGGAAATAAAAAATGATTAAGAAAATAATGCAGGGAATATTCCTGTTGATATTAGCGTTTCCGGCGATGGTATATGCCCAGAGTATTGTCACTACGAAGCATAACCTTTCTGCTACCGGCGCGGGCGATGTAAAAGCAAGCTCAGAAACCGAGATTTGTTTGTTTTGTCATACGCCCCACTCAAGCCGGCCGATGGCGCCATTGTGGAACCGCCGCGACCCTGGAGTTATTTACACCTTATATACAAGCGCCACTTTACAGGCATTGCCGGGGCAACCCGACGGAACTTCTATTCTCTGCCTTTCATGCCACGACGGAACTATTGCCCTTGGAAGCGTAATAAGCCGGGCGATGATTCAGAACTTCAAGGGAGGAGTAACCACAATGCCTGCAGGATTGAGCAACCTATCTACAAATCTCAGAAACGATCATCCAATTTCATTTCTTTACAATACATCGCTCGCAATGGCTGATGGGCAGTTAAGAACTCCTGAAAATATCATCCCGCCGGTTTCCTTAAAAAACGGCAAAGTGCAATGTACCTCCTGCCATGATCCACATAAAAATCTGATCTCTGATTTTCTTATTACTTCCACTCAAAATTCCAATTTATGCAATAGCTGTCATCAACGGACTTCATGGGAGATGAGCAGTCACAATACTTCGGCAAAAACATGGAACGGCTCGCCGCCCGACCCGTGGCCCTATTCACCCCCCGACTTTTCCACAGTATCGCAAAATGGTTGTGAAAACTGTCATCGTCCCCATAATTCGGGTTCTGATGTGATGCTTCTGAAATATCAGCAGGAGGAAAACAACTGCCTCGATTGCCACAATGGAAATGTGGCTTCGAAAAATATTGCGGCGGAGTTCAATAAATCTTACAAACACAATGTTGGCAATTACATGAACATACATGTCCCCAACGAACCCAATCAGGTATTTACAAATATGCACGTTGAATGCGTCGACTGTCATAATCCTCATGCCGCAAAAAATCTACCTGCCTTACCTCCTGATGTGAGCGGCGCCTTATCGGGCGTCAGGGGAATTAACCAGGCAGGAACGGCAATTGACCCGGCTACTTTTGAATATGAAATATGCTACCGTTGCCACGCCGGGAGTCCGGGTTCGCCCCCCGCCGCTACATCGCGGATCATCATACAGAATAATGTACTTTTCGAATTTGCGCCCACAAACCCCTCGTATCATCCCGTTACTGCCATTGGCAAAAATTCAAATGTACCCAGCTTGATTTCACCCTGGACTACATCAAGCATTATGTACTGCACAAGTTGCCATGCAGGCGATGGTTCATCGTCAACTGCCGCTCCGCATGGCTCAATTTATCCTCACATCCTGAAACTCCAGAACCTTACTACCGATGGCGGGACAAATACAACCGGAACAACTGAGTCCCCTTCGGCTTATGCGCTATGCTATAGCTGCCACAGCCGCGCTTCAATTTTAAGCGACGCCTCCTTTAAGGAACACCGGAAACACCTTCAACAGAATGTCAGAGCCCCCTGCAATACCTGCCACGATCCTCATGGAATCAGCATAATGCAGGGTAACAATTCCAGCGCTACCAACCTGATAAATTTCAAAGCCGGTATCGTCACAACCAGCTCAAGCGGTCAATTGAAATTTGTTGACCTATCAGGTAATCATGGTCAGTGTTACCTCACATGTCATGGCGTAAACCATAACCCGCATAGTTATTAATTTCTTCAGCGCTTTCAAAATGAACAGGCTCTCATTCAGGGTGAAAATTATAGCGACGCTTGTCATCGGAATAATAATATACTCCGTGGCGTCATTTACAATTTATAGTATTTCACTGAAAAACAAATTGCTATCGAATATAGAGGATAATATTGAGCATATAAACCTGCTCAGGGATCAATATTATTTTTCCATCAGGCAACATGACGGGACAATTATCCGCCCGATATTGAAAAACATGGAGAATAACAAAGATGTACTTAAAACATATCTTGTTAACTCGAAATCAAAAGTTATATATCCTGATAATTACCGGTCGCTTTTGAAGGATACAGAAAGTTTCAAAAATTTATATACGCAAAACAAGGATATTTCAATAAAAACATACCATACTGATACTACCACCTTCAACAGGGTTTTTATCCGGATGCAAAACACGCCATCCTGCTATTCCTGTCATAATCCGACACAAAAAACACTGGGCTTGATTATTCTGGACTTGTCAAATCGCGGGACTGATAAAATAGTATCATATACCTGGAAATTTAGTTTTTTTTATACGATTTTTCTGCTTGCGGGTATATTCGCGCTTGTTGCTTACCTTCACTTCAGATATATCCGAAGTTCATTACGTCACTTTCGCGCCACCATTAATTTGATTAATCATGGAAAATTCGAAATGAGGCTTGCAATTCCTGAAGTTAACGAGCTTGGAAGTCTTGGGAAAAATTTTAATGAAATGCTCGACACTTTTGAAAGAACTCAGAATCAACTATCTGTTTATCACCAGAAGGAGTTGCAGAATTCGCAAAAACTTGCAACTATCGGAGAAATGTCGGCGCGCATTGCCCATGAAATCAGAAACCCGATTACCGGCATTGCAAGGGCGATGGAAATTATTATTGCCGACTTGAAAGAAGATAGCAACAAGCCGATTCTGGAGGAAATTCAACGGCAGGCTAATCGTGTGGAGCAGGCGATTTCAAATTTGCTAAAGTATTCAAGGTCAAAAGATATTGTGTTGCAGGAAGGAGAGATCAACGAAGTCATCAAATCGCTCGTTTTCTTCCTTAAGCATCAGGCTCATGAAAAAATCATCCGGTTCGTAATGGAGCTTGCAGATAACATACCCACAACGCTTTTTGATTACGAACTGTTGGAAAACGTGCTGCTTAACATTAGCCTTAATGCTATTAAAGCCATTTCCGAACAAGGAATGATAACCTACAAAACTTCGTTCGACATTGAAAAAAAGATGATTATTATTTCTGTAAAGGATAGTGGAGCCGGCATCCCACGCGAGATCGGAAATGAAATATTTAAGCCTTTCTATACTACTCATACCAAAGGCACAGGTTTGGGATTGGCAATTTCCAAGGACATCATTGAAAAGCATAAAGGTGAAATCTGGTACGAGAACAATATGGTTACAGGATGTACTTTTTTTATTTCACTTCCGGCTGTTAAATGAAATATACTTAAAAAGGGATAAAACAGCACATTTTGAACCTTGAACTTTGAACCTTGAACTTGCAACCAAAATGTATAAATTTACCCCGTTTACAATAGCCATTAACTAACAATAATGTATGAAGCCATTGAAAATTCTGATCATTGAGGATGAGAAATTAATCCGCTGGTCGCTTGAAAAATATCTAGGATCAAAGGGTTATAAGGTTATTTCGGCTGAATCAGGGGAAGAGGGTCTCAAGGCTTTTGAACAA
>JBAXRP010000322.1:0-4550 GCA_037131145.1 Bacteroidota bacterium | reverse complement strand
TGGAACCTGGAACCTGGAACCTGGAACCTGGAACCTGGAACCTGGAACCTGGAATTTTAAATTAATCCCGGCAGCCATCGCCTGCAAAGTAGGAATAGCAATCATTGGTTTATCAAGCGCGTAACACAACCCTTTGGCGGTGGCAACGCCAATTCGCAATCCGGTATAGGAACCAGGACCCATGCTTACTGCTACTGCATCAAGTTCCTGAAAGGTATGACCCGCCTCTTTCATCATTTCATCAATGAAAACCGTTAGTTTGGAAGAATGAACATTAGGGGATTCCGACTCCCGGATGCCGAGAAGTGATGCGTTGCGCGAAAGGCTTACGGAGCAAACCCGCGTTGCAGTTTCAAGGCAAAGAATAAGAGCCATGAACTATTTTTCTTTCTCTTTGGTAAAGAGGTCTTTTTTATCAACTTTCTTCACCTTATCGCCGTCTTTAAGAATTTTTGAAACGGCGCTGTATGGGGCGGTAATAATTTCATCTCCAGGCTTTAAGCCGCTCACAATCTGAATATAGGTATTATCCTGGATTCCGGTTTTTACATCCATTTTTTTAGCCGTACCGTCGCTGAGGAGAAAAACACATTCCTGGATTTTATCGTTTTTCTTCTGGTTTGTCACCATTGTAACATCGTGATCTCCTTCTTCCTTTTTTGTTTTGCTCTTTTCGTTGAGCTTATCAAGACTGTCTTTTGCAATTCTTGTCGTTACCGCCTGGATGGGAACGGTAAGGGTATTTTCAGCAATCTCCGTTTGAATTTCCACGGTACATGACATTCCGGGACGGAAAGGTGAAAAACTCGAATCTTTTGCGGTGAGCAGATCCATGTAAGATTCCTTAACCATGTGAACCTTTACGTTGAAGTTGGTAACCTGGTCCACGCTAACGCCGGTGCTGTTGGCAGAAGTTGCAATTTCGGTGACAACGCCTTTAAATTTCCTGTTCAGGTAAGCGTCAACTTCAATCAGGGCGGTGTCGCCCATGCTAACGCGCACTATGTCGTTTTCGTTTACCTGCACCTGAGCTTCCATCTCATTCAGGTTGGCAATGCGCATGATCTCGGTTCCACTCGAAAACTGTGAAGCGCCGGTAACTCGTTCGCCTTTTAAAACGCTTAGCTTTGAAACAGTGCCGTCGTTGGGAGCGAAGATAGCTGTGCGGGTGAGATCTTCCTTCGAGCGTTTCAGCGCCGCTTCCGAATTTTTTACCATAAATTCCGCCGCCCTGATGTCCTCCCCGCCGGCTGTCACCATAGCCTCGGCAACATGAAAGTCCGATTTCGCCTTGTCATATTCTGCCTTTGAAATCACATTCTGAGTGAATAATTTATCCTGCCGATCGAATGTCAGCTTGGCATTTTCAAACTGAGCATTTAACTGAGCCAGTCTCGCCTTCGAATTGGCAAGGTTGGCTTTTTGTGTGTTTACCGAAGCCTCGCTCTGGTCGAATTGAGAGATATAGATTTCGGGATCTATTTTTGCCAGCAGGTCGCCTTTTTTCACCTGGTTTCCCTCCTTCACATAGAGTTCAACAACCTCGCCCGAAATATATGGGCTTATTTTAATATCTTTTTCAGGCTGAATTTTCCCGTTTGAAGAAACCGTTTGAATGATAGTTCGTTTGGTTGCTTTTTCAGTGGCAACCTTTATATCTTCATTGTTTTTGCCCTTGATGAGAGCGGTAATTACAATCGCGGCAACCACTGCCACAATGGCAATGATAATCCACATTTTCTTTTTTGAAACTTTGAGCGCCATGTAATGATGTGTTATTGATTATTCACGGTCAATTCTGATGGGATTTCCCATGTAAAAGTCGAGAATGGTTGTTTTGAAAATAAAAGAAAACTTAGCCTGAAGAAGATCAGACTCCGATTTGGTAAGATCTTTTTTGCTGGTATTGTAATCGAAAGCAGTCATCACGCCCACGTCAAACTTTTGCTGGGCGTACTTGAAAGCTTCAGTCCGGGCTTTTACCTGATCGCCGGAGGCATTGTATTTCTGAAGGGCGGCAACCGCGTCGGCATAAGATTGTTCGATAAGTTTGCGTAGGTCGCGGGTAGTAATGCCGAGAGACAGTTCTGCCTGTGATTTCTGGATTTTTGCCTTATAAATGCGCGTCCGTCCCGACCATCCATTGAAAATAGGAATATTCAAGGTAAAGCCTACCGACTGGTTGTTATTGGTCTTTAACTGATCGCCAAATGATTTGAGGCGGTAATTGTAACTCGTTTGTGGCATAAGCACAGTGTCTCTTGAAATCTGCGTGATTCCGATTGGTTCCATTTTGGTAACCGATGGAACATTTGGATCAATCTCACGGGCTACTCCCGAGTACCCGGTTCCCCAGGAACCACCCAGTAACAAAGTTGGCTGGACATACCCGCGGGCAATTGCGAGTTGTTTCTGTGCCAGTTCCACTCGTAGTTCCGCGCTTTTAATCTCGGGTCGGCTTTTAACGGCATGCTCGAAAATTATTTCAGCGGTAATTTTTTCTTTGGGAGGCTGAACAGGTTTCAGATTGGGTTTTTCGATCTGGAAATCGGGGGCGACAGGAAAATCAATCAATTGCTGCAAGGAGAGATATGAAATGTACAACCGGTTTTTTGCCTCCACAACTGCCAGTTCTTCACCCGCTTTCTGCGCTTCGATATTCAGCAAATCGCCTTTGGCCGAGGATCCTGCATCAACCAGTTTCTGCATCCGGTCAACCTGGGTAAGCGTGATACGCAGTTGTTCCTGAGCGACGTCAAGCGATTCACGGTTGAATAAAATATCGAGATAAAATAAAGCCACTGAAAGGGAGATGCTGTTTTTCAGCACATCGAGATCGAATTTGCTCGCTAACAGATTTATCTGATTAGCTTTAAATGTATTGAACTTTTGCAATCCGGAATAAATGGTGACATTACTCGAAATATAAAAGTTGTTTGATCTCACCGTGTTGGTGGCAAAAGTATTGGTATATTGGTCAATGGTCTGACCAAAATTCCAGGTGTTGTTACCTCCCGCATTAAGGTTTGGAAGCATATTCAAACCGCTCTCAAGTAACCCTGCCCGGTTGGTTTCAACAGTAAGGAGTTGTTTGTTGATGTCAAGGTTATTTTCGAGGGCATAGTTGATACAATCTTCCAGCGTCCAGATTTTCTGCGCGCTGCCGGAATTACATAGAATCAACAGGAATACCGCGGTCAGTAAAACCAGGCGGAATAAAATACGATTTGCAATCATTCCCATAATTTTTAAAAGTGTTCAAAAGTAGTGATTTTCGGGTTTACCCTGACAATAAGACGTTTAAAATATCGGTTGGTTACAACTTTCAAACGCCAAATATCTTTCACAAACATTCCTCCCATGGGCAATGGTATGGCAGATGTGGAGCTGGATGGTATCTAATTTTACATTCATTTTTGAAATCAAATATAAATAACTATTTTTGCAACTCACCTCAGAGTTGTAAGTGTTTTTATGACAACGATCAAAATTAACAATCATTTTCTGCGGCGCGTATTTTTCTGCGCGTTATTATCATTTATGATGATCGGCAGAATTTTCGCTTCCGCTCAGGATCACACGGAAACGGCGCCTTCCACAGATTCAGCCATGACTCATTCGGAAAAGTCCGGAGGTCGCGAGGAAGGAAAATTCAACGCCGGCGAGATGATCATGGAACATGTGGTTGACAATCATGAATGGCATGTTGCCGAAATCGGAACCATCAAACTGACTATTCCTTTGCCGATTATTTTATTGTATGATGGAAAACTCGTTTCATTTTGCTCAAGCCGTTTTCATAATGAATCGGGCAGCTATCTGGGTTTTAAACTGGAAAAAGAAGGGCAGCACAAAGGAAAAATCATAAGGGAGAATGAACATGAAAATATAGCCGGCGCGCCAAAAGTTTACGATTTTTCAATAACCAAAACGGTACTTGCCATCTTTATAAGCGCCTTTCTGCTTATTCTGATATTCCTCTCGGTTGCCAGGTCATACAAACGCAATGAAGGCAAAGCGCCAAGCGGAATGCAGTCGTTACTTGAGCCTTTGATTATTTTTATCCGCGATGATATTGCAAAAAGTTCTATCGGCGAAAAACGTTACGAGAAATTTATGCCGTTTCTGCTTACCACTTTCTTTTTCATCTTTTTCAACAACCTTTTCGGATTAATTCCATTTTTTCCCGGCGGAGCCAATGTAACCGGAAATATAGCCGTTACTATGGTTATGGCAGTTTTTACTTTCATCATTACCACCATCAACGGAAACAAACACTACTGGATTGATATCGTCAATACCCCCGGCGTTCCCTGGTGGTTGAAATTTCCTATACCTTTAATGCCGGTTGTTGAGATCATCGGAATCATTACAAAGCCTTTTGTATTGATGGTCCGACTCTTCGCCAACATCACCGCAGGGCACATTATCGTGCTTGGTTTTGTCAGTCTGATATTTATTTTTGGTTCGATAAATTTGTCCCTCGGATTAGGCGTTTCAGTTGTTTCAGTAGCATTTATGCTGTTTATGAATATTCTCGAACTGCTGGT
>JBAXRP010000321.1:0-4568 GCA_037131145.1 Bacteroidota bacterium | reverse complement strand
AATCCCGAAGGGATGACATGATTTTAGAAAAAGATTTAATGAGCCTTAATAATCAGCAAGGTATATTTCAGATAAGCAATTTGCGTGAATAAAGAAAGTTATTAACAACCGCTTCACTTTTTTCTTCAATTCCGATTAAGCAGCAAAAACTGCTTATGAAATTCACATTATTGGAACCGGGAAAATATTACCACATATACAACCGGGCAAAAAACGGCGATCCGCTGTTTGAAAATGAGGAGGCATACCGTTTCTTTATGAAACTTTACAAGTCGCATATTGCTCCCATCGCCGAGACTTATGCCTACTGTCTCCTGCACGATCACCTGCACCTGCTCATCCGAATCAGGGATGACGCGGAAGGTAGTTTGTTTAAACCTTTCGCCATTCTTTTCAACAGCTATACCAGCGGCTATAACCGGCATAACGGCAAGGAAGGCAGGATTTTCAAATTCAAGCTGAAACGAATCGAGATAAGGTCAATCCCCAATTTCAGAGAGATGATCCGCTATGTTAACCAGAATCCCTGGCGGCATGGCGTTACCGATCATCCGGGGAGTTACAGGTTTTCGTCTTTCAGGTCAACAATAACAAACTGTCCAACAATCATTGCCAAGGATAAAATCGTATGCCAATTCGGCTCTTCCGAAAATCTGGAAACCAGCCTGCTGAACCAGGTGGATGAATCGAAGATTAAGCTGTTGCTGTTGGAGGAATAGACATTGGAACCTGGAGCCTGGAACCTGGAATTTGCCACATAGCGCAACCGGGATATTCACCGCTTATTTTACTATCGGCGCTAAAAAGTCCGAATACGGCAGAGCCGCTACCAGTCATGGAGGCATAAACCGCTCCGAAATCGTAAAGCCGTTTTTTAATCTCTCCGATTCCGGGAAACTGTTTAAAAACAGATTTTTCAAAATCGTTGACGAGAAAATCCCTCCATTCCTCCACCGGAACTTCAGAAATATTTCTAACCGATCTGGCAGGAACGGCGGGTGTAATTCCATTAAACGCCGCGGCTGTTTTAACATGAAAAGGAGGAACAACGAGAACTATCCGGCGTCCCGACAAATCAATATTTACCGGTAAAAACCTATCGCCTGTGCCGGATGCAAATACAGGACGATTTGTAATAAAAAATGAGCAATCGCTTCCCATTTGACGAGCGAAATCATACAGTCGTTCATCATTCAATCCCAGTGAAAACAAGTCATTCAGAAGTTTGAGGGTAAATGTTCCATCGGAAGATCCACCGCCCAGCCCGGCGCCCATTGGAATTATTTTATGAAGATGTATTTTCACCGGTTGAATATGAAATTCATTTTCCATCAACCGAAAGGCTTTCATACATAAGTTTTCTCCCGGATCGCCCGGAATAGGTAATCCGGTGGACTGAAACGAAACAGAATCATCAGAAGCGGGAACAATTTCGAGAATATCGGATAATGGTAAAGGATAAAAAACGGTTTCCAGATCGTGATAACCATCCGACCGTTTTGCCACAACATTTAATCCGAGGTTGATCTTACAGTTTGGAAAAACAATCATAAACAATTGGTTTAGTTGGCGTCAGGAAATTTGACCGGCATTGAAAAAGCCGGGTTTGCAATGAATGAGCTATCGGTAAATGTCAACAAAAACGCTTTGAGATCGACAAGTTGCGAAGGCGTGAGTCTGATTCCATTTGTAACGATGTGGTGCATCAATGGGCTGATGGAAGGAGACCACACCAGGTTTGAATTGTAAAAGCTGAGGACTTCATCAATTGTTTTAAACCTCCCATCGTGCATGTAAGGAGCGGTAAAAACAAGATTACGTAAAGTCGGAGCCTTGTAGGCGCCAATATCCATCTCGTTGCCGGTCACAAAAAACCGGTCGCCGGGGTCGGTGAATAATGAGTCTTTTCCGTTGTTGTAAAAAAGATTTGTAGTAAATAACGGATTTCCCTCGCCGCCGTGACAATGGAAACAATCGCCGCCCTGTTCGGTCATAAAAAGAGCGTAACCATTGCGCTCGGAAGAAGAAAGCTGAGCCTCGCCGCGAAGATACCGGTCAAATTTGGAGTCGGCTGAAATCAGGGTTCTGACAAACTGGGCAATAGCTCTTCCCATATTTTTTACCGTTACGCGGTCGGAACCGAATGCTTTGCCAAACAATTCGGGATAGCCTTTGAGCGTTTGAAATAGCGCGGCTACCCGACTGGTATCGCCATACATTTCATGTGGCGCCACAATAGCCATCCAGGTTATATCATCGAGATTACGCATTGCCGGCGATGGGTTCAATGGCGACACTTTGCCATTCCACAAATAACCATTCTCAGCCCAAACCAGGTTGATCATGGGCATCATGGAATGCGGAGTCGGAATTCCGGTAAGTCCGTGCGGATGACCATCTTTAAAAACCGGATGATCTATACCGCATTCGAAACTATGATTCTGAAGGTGACAGGTTGAACAACTCATCAGAGAGTCGGATTCAGCGCGTCCCGAAAGGCGGCCGTCATAAAACAGATAGCGACCGAGAGTTACTCCTTCAACTGTCATTGGATTGTCGCTGGGGATGTTCAGCAAAGTTGGGAAATGCCTCGGAATTTCGATACCATAAGGAGTAGGTTTGAATGGCGTTTCAGGAGGTTGATCTTTTTTACAGGAGCCGATTAAAAAGACCATTCCCAGAAAAAACAACAACCGGAGATGGCTTATTATCATGTTCTGATCTCTGATTGGGGACATTCCATAAGCAGTTTTAATCACCTGACCTACCATAATTTACTCAATTCTCCAATCTATTTCCTGAATGTCGTTTTTATTTAAAAAAGCATTGATCTGAGAAAAATGGCGGCAACCAAAAAAACCGCGATGCGCCGATAGGGGCGAAGGATGAGCGGCAGTAAGAATCAGGTGTTTGGATTCGTCAATCAATGAACGTTTGGCAATGGCAAAATTTCCCCAAAGCACAAACACGATTCCTTTTCGCTGTAACGAAAGTTCCCTGATTGCAGTATCGGTAAACTTTTCCCATCCATGATTCTGATGCGAACCAGCCTGGTTTTCCCTAACGGTAAGGGTTGCGTTAAGCAGCAGAACGCCTTGTAACGCCCATTTGGCGAGGTTTCCATGCGAAGGAGAAGGAATGTGGCAATCGGTTTCCAATTCTTTGAAAATATTGATGAGGGATGGAGGTTTTGGAACGCGATCCTGAACCGAAAAACATAATCCATGAGCCTGGTTAATGCCGTGATAAGGATCCTGACCAAGAATAACCACCTTGACATTTCCGAATGGAGTAAGATTGAAGGCATTAAAAATGAGATTTCCTGGTGGAAAAATCCGGTATTTAGTTTTCTCCTGAACAAGAAAGGACTTTAAATCATGGAAATAACTCTGGCTGAATTCATCCTTTAAAATCTCTTTCCAACTTTCTTCAATAACCGGATTTAGTTTTTCCATGTGAGTATGAACGGTATGACATAAATAACTATACGCAATAAATATTTATTTTGTTTGTTCATATATTAATGAAACCGTACCTTTGCATTTCTAATTCAACGAAAATCAGAATATAGCGCTATGAAAAAAATCCTTTTTGTGATATTAGGCACCGTTCTTTTAGGGATAGTATCATCTTGCACCTCTAACCAGCATTGTGCGGCGTATGGTGAAAAGCAAAGATACCAAATTGAACGACGCTAAGGAAATTTTCCTTCTTAACTCTTATAAATGGGAAGCAATGGCTTCCCATTTCTTTTTACCTTTGACAAAAGACTGATTATTCTTCTTAATGAAACTTCCTGCTTATCTTTATTTTCTGATGTTTTGCTTGTTTGGCTGTATGACGGCAACAGCTCAATATCAAACTCCTCCCGATACCTTACCGGAGAATCTTTTACTTGAAAAGCAATGGAGCGTAGGCGCTTTACTGCATACAAACGGCTGGGGGCTGAAATTCAGGAAAGGATACAATGCCGCCGCGTTGAGGCAGAACTTATGGGAAGTTGAGTTTTCAACATACAAATCATCAAAAGAGTTTAGAAGTATCAATCCATTTTATCCTGATTCCCGCTCATTTTTTTATGGAAAACTCAACTATGTTTGGTTCTTTCGCGGCGGTGTTGGTCAGCAACGCGTACTTAACCGGAAACCTTACTGGGGCGGGGTCCAGTTGAGTTGGATTTACTACGGTGGTTTTTCGTTGGCTGTAACCAAACCGGTTTATCTTTATATCATTTATAAAGTTGATGGATTTCCCGACGAATTCAGGGAGGAGCAATATGATCCTGATAAACACTCTTTGTATGACATTTTTGGCAGGGGATCTTTTCTTGCAGGGTTATCCAAACTTGGGTTACATCCCGGAGCTTATATAAAAACAGGTCTTGATTTCGAGTTTGGCGTAAGAAACAGTCAAATCAGCGCGCTTGAAGTGGGCGGTCAGTTTGATTACTCGCCAATTCCGGTTCCTATAATGGCTTTTAATCCGAGTCAAAGTTTCTTTCTGACGCTGTATGTGAGCGTGATGTTTGGGAAGAGGTATAATAAGTAAGGACGAGGGACGAGGGACGA
>JBAXRP010000320.1:0-4622 GCA_037131145.1 Bacteroidota bacterium | reverse complement strand
GGTAATACACAAAACAGCAGTTTCTTTTCAAAAACTTGAAATATAGTCAGCGCCTTGCCAGCGCACAACCTGCAACTTCCCCAACCCCAGGATTCATCCTGGGGGCTTGACAGCCAGGTATCCGACATAGCAGAAGCAGGATTCATCCCGGAACCCGCCAGTCAGCCATTTCAGCGTGTTTCCAACAGTCGCCCAACCTTTTATGGCTTAACAACCTCAAACTTTATATCCAATCGGCCTTCTTTCGGGCTGCGGCTCCTCTTTTTTCTTGATCAGTTGTTTGATTGCCTGGAAAATCAGGTTGATCTTCTCATCATGCCCGGCAACCGCCTTCTCCAACTCCTCCATTTTTATGGCCAACTCCTTATTGGATTCGAGAAACCGCCGGAGTTGGACGATTGCCCGCATGATGGCGATGTTGACACTTATAGCCTGTTTCGAATTTAGCGCTCCGGAAAGCATTGCTACCCCTTGTTCAGTGAAAGCATAAGGAAGGTATTTTGAATGTTCGCCACGCTTTAAGGTCACAAATTGTGACCTTAAAGAATCAAATTCCGCTTTTGACAAGGTGAACATGAAATCTTCCGGAAAACGGTCCATGTTTCTCTTTACCGATTGTTTCAGTACTTTTGTCGGAACCCCGAACAAGAGTGCCAGGTCTGAATCAAGCATCACCTTTTCATGACGGATCCAATAAATCTTGCGAATAATCACTTCGTCAGGAATTGCCATTTTATTTAAATCTGTTGCCATATATTCTATTTCAGGTTAATCCGTTTCAGAATAAAAGGTAATACACAAAACAGCAGTTTCTTTTCAAAAACTTGAAATATAGTCAGCGCCTGGCCAGCGCACAACCTGCAACATCCCCAACCCCAGGATTCATCCTGGTGGTCAACCAAAGGCATCCGACATGACGGGAGCAGGATTCATCCCATAGCCTGCCAGCCAGCCATTTTAGCATGTTCCCACCAGTCGCCCAACTGTTTGTGGCTTAACAACCTCAAACTTTATATCCAATCGGCCTTCTTTCGGGCTGCGGCTCCTCTTTTTTGTCGATCAGTTGTTTGATGGCCTGGAAGATCAGGTTGATCTTCTCATCATGCCCTGCAACCGCCTTCTCCAACTCCTCCATCTTTATGGCCAATTCTTTATTGGATTCGAGAAACCGCCGGAGTTGGACGAAAGCCCGCATAATGGCGATGTTGACCTGGATGGCCCTTACAGAATGAAGGATACCCGAAAGCATTGCCACACCTTGCTCGGTGAATGCATAAGGATGGTAACGCATGCCTCCCCAACTTGAGGTCACAATTTGTGACCTCAAGTTATCGAACTCTGATCTCGTGAGTTCAAAAATAAAATCAGCGGGAAATCTTTGCATATTTCGCTTGACAGCCTGTTTCAAAGCTTTTGTTGAAACGCCGTAAAGTCCTGCCAGATCAAAATCGAGCATCACTTTACACCCCCTGATCCAATAAATTTTCCTGATAACCGCTTCCTCCGGCAAAGCAATCAAATCTTCCGAATTCTTCATGGATGCTTTTCCTGGTTAATCGGTTTCAGCAAAAAAGGTAATACACAAAACAGCAGTTTATTTTCAAAAACCTGAAATATAGTCCGCGGCTGGCCAGCGAACAACCTGCAATATCCCCAACTCCAGGATTCATCCTGGGGGTCAACTAAAGGCATCCGACATGAATGGAGCAGGATTCATCCCGGGGCCTGCCAGTCAGCTATTTCAGCATGATCCCACCAGTCGCCCAACCTTTTGGGGCTTCACTTATAACTCCTCACCTCATTTCGGCGCTGGAAAAGATGGCTTTTCCCGTGAAGTTCACCCAACTTTCTCTATTTTCCGGAAATGGCTCATTTGCCGGTCAGTTCAGACATCACGGAAATAATTTGTGGCAATACAAGTTACTTGTAGGATTTTCTGAAAAATCTGAACAATTGTCCCAATTCAAACTATCCGAAATGTAAGGTTCAAAGGGTTTTGGTTTGAAGGGTGAGAAAGTTGGTGATTTTGAAAGGAGCTTGATTGATTGGGGTTATGATAAACTTGAGGAATCTCCGAAGATTATGGAAAATAAACCCGGATTAAACACTAAATCGTTTTTTTTTATCTCTTTTTCTCTTTGATAATGGTTTGAATTTTTTAATACTATCAATGAGTGGGATAAGTTTTTTATAATCCTGGGTAAATGAGCTTGAATACTGAATTGACCCCTGAAGAATTATAAAATGTTAATACTGAATGTCAACTTCCCCTTCAACGGTGAGAAATATGCCGGCATTTACAGTCAACTTGCCTCCGGGCAGAATATTGATGTTTTTTCCCAGATTTAAGTTTTTGTTGAGGATGACTGTTGATGTTGCGTCAATGGTAACATCGCAGTTTGTGCCGATCTCCAGGTTGCCAGTTCCGCTAATCACCTGGTTTGCCGATCCGTTGAACTTTAACAAACCGCCGGCAGGATTGAACCGGAGCGTTCCGGCATTTACCAGAAGATTTCCTTTGATGGTAACGCCGCCGGGAAAATCGAAACCGGCAAGAATAGCGTTGGCAACGGTAAAATTATCAACTGCGCATACCGCTGAACCGGTTGTAACTGTCTGGTTAAAAGTAACGGCATCAATCACGAAATCAGAATAAATGCGTCCGGAAAGCGATGGGATAGAATTAGTCTTATGCTTATAAACGCTGCCGGGTTGAAAAACCACCACGCTATTAGGGCTAACCGCACCAAAAGGAGGAAGACCCGATTCGAGGGAATAAACCGAGCCTCCCGAAAAGTAA
The DNA here is from genome assembly GCA_037131145.1 of Bacteroidota bacterium. Lineage (GTDB taxonomy): Bacteria > Bacteroidota > Bacteroidia > Bacteroidales > FEN-979 > CAIVAT01. The sequence continues at coordinate 1,822 of JBAXRP010000320.1, read as the reverse complement.
ACTGAATTGAAAGCCGTTGTTCCAAAGGGAGTTCCGCTGAATCCTGATCCCGCTGTAAACAGAGAACCGGCATTGAAAACAATTGAACCGACGTCGGTAGCAGTGAAAAGGTGCGCTGCATTTTGAAAAACTATTGTTCCCGCAACAGAGCCGGAATAACCTGCCGGTAAATTGATTGTAACAGGGTTCGCCCCCGAAATAGTAAGCGTTGAGCCGCCTGCAACTTCGAGCTGCGGCGCCACTGCGCCTGTAACGCCAATGGTCACGGCGCGGGCTGCGGTATTTCCGGTTAACGTTACTGAGGCGTTGTTGATAATCCGCAATCTGCCCAAAACCTGAGCGCTTGTAAAGTCAACCGTAACGGTGGAAACCGGCTTCAAAGCTCCATCAAAAATCAGGATATCTCCCGAAACAGGTATAATTCTTGCCGGAGTCCAGCTTGTAGGGGATGACCAGTTTCCGGAAGTTACATTCCAGGAGTATGTAGAAGGTTGAGGCATATATTGCGCCCAAATCAGACCAGCATATTCAGGGTGGTCAATAAACGGATTTCTGTTGTGCTGGATATTCTTATAAATTGAATCGTTTCGGTTAATCTCCTTCTGTGAAACCGGGTCAAGCAAACTCCATTGCAACATCATTGCCTGAGCCCAGGGAAGGAGTTGCGCGCCGCTGGTCATCGGACTTCCCGCCCAACCGGCGTCTTCGTTATAATACCGTGTTTCCATGTAGAAATAGGTGCGGGCAAAATCTCCCTTAAAATCGTCGCGCGGTTCAAAAACAATACCGGAATAACCTGGCGTGACACAACTGCCCAGTTTGCCGCCGTTCATTGAAGTCCATGAAGCCGTGCCCACCTTTCCATAAGGATAATTGTCGCGCATCCCATTCACTTTTCCATCGGTTGGATAAATGTGGAAAATATCCGAATTCATTGGAGAAGTGTCGTTAAACCAGCTTTTGGGCCAGGAGTGCTCTCGGTTGTAGCAATCACCTTCAATTGCATAGCTACCGCACTGGTCGGTTACAAAAGTATATTCATAAGGAGGAGTTCCGCCGGGAACGTCAGAGTACATGTCCCAGACCTTTCCATTTGACTTTTTATCAGTCTGCTTGTACCAGTTCCAAAGGGAATTATACGAAACCACAGTGTGATTATCAATAATGTTGTGAAGCGCTTGTTGCAAGGCTGTTCCCGTCAGTCCGGTGGCTGGATTATAATACCCAGTAGGAATCTGTCCGTACGAGATTACAACGACCGGAAAGAAAAGCAAAAACAACAATCTTCGAATTATCATAATAAAAATTTAATATTACTATCCGCTTGTGTGCCTAATAATTATTTTGCTACTCTGAGGCTCTTTGCGGTTTCTTTGCGTAACTCTGGGGTAAAAAAAGGTTTAACCGCAGAGAACCGCTGAGTTTTTCCGCAGAGAGCCGCAAAGCTAAAGATTGTTAACCAATCTTTTAATTTCTTCAACAACTAAATCTATGCGGTATCCAACATCCAACTTTACTTCCTTGTAAACTAATGGCAAAGGCTTTTGCTTTTCAACTTTTAGACCAGCCTTTTGTAATTCGTAAAACAAGCGCTCAAGGCAAGCGGTTTAAAGCAAACCCTGTCCAAGCGATTTATGAACCTCAATTGCACAACCGATTATCTTTTCTGAAATCTCATTTTCTATCATAAATAACTTTTTATAAGGTTTGCTTTGTTTAGGATCAAAACGGATAGTCATAAAATTTAATATTACTCAGAAAGGTAAATAATTTTTGGCTAAAGCCAACCAGGAAGCTGATAATAAATTGCCACGACCTGAAG
>JBAXRP010000319.1:0-4649 GCA_037131145.1 Bacteroidota bacterium | reverse complement strand
CATTATTAATTAAAGAGATTTAATGAACCTTAATAACGATCAACTTGTTTAAAGCAGATAAGCAGTTTATAAATGTTCGACCCTGTGAGGGTTTTCCCTATTTTTGTTTCCGTGAATTATTGAAAGATAAAAATGTTTAACTTTGTAGAACAATTCTAAATAATGGAACAGCAATTTTTTCCCTCCGACTATTTCACGATTTTTTTACAATCGCTGGTTGTTTTGGGTTTTGTTGCAACCACAATGTTGGCGACACATTATATTGGAGGGAAGAGAAAAAAGTTTCATTCTATCCGCAAGGATCAAAATTTTGAGTGTGGAATCGAAGTAAAAGGGAATGCCCGGTTTCCATTTTCGGTGAAATATTTTCTGATAGCCATCCTTTTTGTCCTTTTCGATGTAGAGATCATTTTCTTTTATCCCTGGGCTGTGAATTTTAAAGAATTTGGATGGGACGGCTTCTGGGAGATGTTAATATTCCTCGGATTTGTACTTTTCGGCTTCTGGTATATTTTAAAAAAAGGAGCCTTGAAATGGGAAGAATAAAGCGCTAAGAATTTCTGAGGAAGGCGCTATTCAAAAACTTCAAATTTCAATTTTTCAAATGTTCTATTATTCGAGTATTCAAATTAATGATCAAGGAACCTCCAAAATATAATAAAGTCGCCCCGCCTGATGGTTATCAGGCGCCAGGAATGTTTGCCACCACATTGGACAAGGTTGTCGGGCTGGCGCGGAAAAATTCTATTTGGCCTTTACCTTTTGCAACATCATGTTGCGGCATTGAGTTCATGGCAACGATGGGAGCGCACTACGACCTTGGAAGGTTTGGCGCTGAACGGCTTAGTTTCAGTCCGCGCCAGGCCGACCTGCTTATGGTTATGGGAACCATTGCAAAAAAAATGGCTCCGGTATTGCAACAGGTTTACGAGCAAATGGCTGAGCCCCGTTGGGTGCTTGCAGTTGGCGCCTGCGCTTCAAGCGGAGGAATTTTCGATACATACAGCGTGTTACAAGGCATTGATCGGATAGTGCCGGTGGATGTTTATGTTCCAGGCTGTCCGCCGCGCCCCGAACAGATTATCAACGGCTTCATGAAGATCCAGGAACTCGTAGGCAGCGAATCGCTCCGCCGCCGCTACTCCCCCGAATACCGCGACCTGCTGGTGAGGTATGGGCTCATAAAATAGATTGAGAAGATTGAGAAGATTGAGAAGATTGAGAAGATTGAGAAGATTGAGAAGATAGATGGAAGACAGATACATTTCCGAACAACTCCAACAGCGTTTTACGCACGATATCCTCGAAACGGAAACCTCCGGGGATATGTTGACTATTACCGTGACCTCCCCGGTAATCCACGAGGTAATTGCCTATCTGAAAGAAAATGAAAATCTCGGCTTTACATTCCTGACCGACCTTTGCGGGGTACATTATCCCGACCGGGGACTACCGTTGGGCGTTATTTATCACCTGCATAATCTTAAGGAGAATAAACGAATTCGAATAAAAACGTATGTAACTGTTGGTAAACCAAATGTTCAGACCATGACAGATATTTTCGCAACCGCCAATTGGATGGAACGCGAAACCTACGATTTCTACGGAATTATCTTTGACGGACATCCAGACCTTAAACGAATTCTGAATGTTGATTATATGGATTATTTCCCTCTCCGGAAGGAATATCCGCTCGAAGATGCAACAAGGGAAGATAAAAACGATAAATTTTTCGGACGATGACTCCACAGCCCTTAGCCCCATCACCCCAAAAGAATGGAGAATATACCACCCTCAACCTCGGTCCTACTCATCCGGCAACGCACGGCATTTTCCAGAACGTGCTTACCATGGATGGAGAAAAGATCATTGACGCAGAACAAACTATCGGGTATATTCACCGTGCTTTTGAGAAGATAGCCGAGCGTCGCCCATATTATCAAATCACGCCGCTCACCGACCGTCTGAACTATTGCTCTTCCCCGATTAACAACATCGGCTGGCACATGACAGTGGAAAAACTGCTGGGAGTAAAAATCAGTAAACGCGTTGATTACCTTCGTATAATCCTGATGGAACTGGCGCGCATTACAGATCACCTCGTGTGCAATAGCGTAATTGGCGTTGACAGTGGAGCGCTCACCGGTTTTATCTATGTTTTTCAGGAGCGTGAAAAAGTGTATGAAATTTATGAAGAGGTCTCTGGCGCAAGGCTTACAACTAATATGGGCCGCATAGGAGGCTTTGAGCGCGACATATCCATGAAGGCGATCACAAAGATCAGGAAATTTCTGGATCATCTTCCAAAGGTATTGACGGAGTTCGAAAAGTTGCTGATGCGAAACCGGATTTTCATGGATCGCACAATCGGCGTTGGGCGGATTAGCGGAGAACGGGCGTTGAATTATGGCTTTACAGGTCCCAACTTACGCGCCGCCGGCGTGGATTACGACGTCAGGGTCGTATGTCCTTACAGCAGTTACAACGATTTTGAATTCACAATCCCGGTTGGAACCCAGGGCGATGTTTACGATCGTTTCTGTGTTCGGCAGGAGGAGATTTGGCAAAGCCTGAAACTTATCCGCAACGCTATGGAAAATCTTCCGGCAGGCGATTTTCATGTCAAAGTTCCTCAGTTTTACCTGCCGCCCAAGGAAGATGTTTATTCAAAAATGGAGGCGCTTATCTGGCATTTCAAAATCGTAATGGGCGAAATCGAAATACCGGTTGGAGAGGTTTATCATTCGGTGGAAGGAGGGAATGGCGAACTGGGATTTTACCTTGTGAGCGATGGCGGAAGAACGCCCTACCGTCTTCATTTCCGCCGTCCCGGATTCATCTATTACCAGGCTTACCCGGAGATGATCCGCGGCGGCGTTCTTTCGGACGCCATCCTGACAATGAGCTCGATGAATGTGATTGCCGGCGAGCTGGATGCTTAAAAAAGCTGGTTCAATATTTGAATTGACATTTAATCACTTACCTTCTATCGTTTACTTTCTTTTTATTCAACCTCTTATGAAACAGCTTTCTCTTCTCGCTTTATTACTCGGATTTACAACCCTCTACCTTTCGGCTCAGGTAACCTTTACGAACACTCTCAACGCCGATTTCAACAAAGGAATTCCAGAAAACGTACTGATTAAAAACGACGGGCTGGCATTGCCATCCAAAAAGTCATCCATCAATGACTGGACATCAACGACAAACCTGCCGCAGAACCTTACGGGGCATCAGACAGCAACCTGGCGTTCATTTGTTTTTCTTTCCGGGGGAAACAATGGAAGCGTTTACAACAACTTTGTTTATCGCGCAACCATCAATACCACCGGCATCAGCGCCTGGACTCAACTGAACTCCCTGCCCGACTCGGTTGGGTTTCATGCCATGGTAGCCACTTCCACCAAATTATATGTAATCGGCGGGAAAAAGGGTTCGTATGTTTCCAACAAGATATACGTTGCCACTATCAACGACGACGGCTCAATCGGAACCTGGTCGCTGAGCTCTGTCACACTGCCGCAGCCTTTGTGGGGACTTAGGTGTGAACTCATCAATGGCTTTCTCTACACTACCGGAGGGGCGAATGAAACCATATCGGCGCTGTTCAATGTTTATTATGCAAAGATCGACGCGGAAGACAACATTACCGGTTTTACAGGCACAACCTCCATGCCATCGCCCAGAAACGGGCATTCGATGGTAAAATACAACGGGAAACTTTATGTATTGGGAGGTTACAATGCCATCGGAGTGAAAAAGAATACGGTATATGTTTCAACAATTAACCCCAACGGGACCTGCGGCGCCTGGTCAACGGCAACGCCGCTACCTATGCTGATCTGCAATCATGTTTCCACCTGTTCCAACGGAATAATCACTGTGATCGGCGGAGAGGATGAAACGATCTTAAGCAATAAATTCTATTTTGCCGATGTCGACAACTCCCCTGCATTTACATGGGAACTGTCGGACAGATACCTTTACGACCGGACAAAAAATGCAGCCGCTTTCGCGGGCGACAACCAGGTTGTTTACACCGGTGGCACAAACCTTTCGGGATCGGCAGTGAATTCCATCCGGTATGCGGCGCTTAACCCGTCAGCGGACAAGGTGAAAAAAGGGATTTACCTGTCATTGCCGTTCTTTGTCGGATCACCCAAGAACATTCAGAAACTCACATATACGATTACTACCCAAACCGGCGATTCGTGGGAACTTCTCTACCGGCTGGCGGGCGCCGATAAGATATGGGGCGACTGGATCACGGCAGGAACCAGCAACCCGGCTATGATCAACCAGACCAGGAGTTACATCCAGTATATGTTCCGGTTCCTTGCCAATTCCACAAACGATATCGTCCTTTCCGACCTTACAATGACAGTATCCGGTTATACCCAGCTTTGCGGAAGCCTCGACGCCATGACCACGCTGACAACGGCTGCAAGTCCATACTGGGCTACGTGCAACATTACATTCTCCACCGGAACGCATACCATCCGACCCGGTGTGACGATCTATTTTTCACCCAATACCGGACTCGAAGTCGGGCAGGCTTCGGTTAACTTTGCGGGCACGACGAGTCAACCCGTTAAGCTCAGTTTTTACGACGTCCAGGACGGGATGTGGAACGGCGTTTATTTCAAGGA
>JBAXRP010000318.1:0-4658 GCA_037131145.1 Bacteroidota bacterium | reverse complement strand
TTCGAAAAAAACATGACCGATGCCGATATTTCCGAATTGACCGGATTAGATGCAGGAAAAGTAGCCAAACTCCGTATTGTTTTTAACAAGTATGGGCATAACACGGACTTGCATTTTGAGGAGGTATAAGAAGCCTGAACTCACGATAACAACCCAGCAAGGGAATAAGGGATAAGAAAACCTGAGAATATTAATTTCCCGAATCCGGTACCTTATCAGCCATTAAACAGTACATTTGCTTATAATTTAAATGAACCGATTACTAAAACCATGAACATCATGTAGAAAAACCTCCTTAAAATATAGCGTTTAGCAGAAAATAAGGTTGTTGGAAAATTTATCCTTCTCAATAAGGTTGAACAAGACCTCCAGAATGTATGGGACGGAAAAGTTCATGCCACTGAAGAGGTCTGGAAAAAATTAGAAAAATGGTTAAAATAATCTGGGCAATCAGGTCTTAGACCGATCTACTTGAAATCGGGGAATATAAATCCAGAAAACAAAATATTTTGCGAAATTTGAACATTTAAACTTACAGAAATGGATTTGCACTTACAATACATTACCAATGAGAAGGGGATCTCGCAGGCGGTGGTCATTCCGCAGAAAGAGTGGGAGATTTTTCAAAAAGAATATTTCAAGATGAAAAAGAAACTTGAAATTTTGCTGGGCATTGAAAATGCTCTCCAAGAGGTTGACTTGATTCAAACCGGTAAAAAGAAAGGTAAATCATTGCAACCTTCATTTATGAACTTTAAATGTATTGTCACCGGATGAACTGGCACTGCTAATCAATGCCAGGAGAAAGGAAAGAAAATAATTTTTTATCAATTTGTTATCGTGATTGAACCGATTACTAAAACCATGAACATCATGTAGAAAAACCTTCTTAAAATATAGCGTTTAGCAGAATTCTGTTGTCGAAATCTACCAAGTTTCCAAAACTGAACAGGTTAGTAAGCAAAACGCCACGTCAAGGCGTGGTCGTTGCTTTCTTGTTCAGTGGGTTTTGGTAGAACCTCGACAACAGCAGGCAATCTGGCCACGCTGTTTTTTTTCTCATTTCATAGGGTATTCCATTGAAATTGAACGGTATTTTGCATCTCACACAAAAAATACATCGCCTTTCATCTCACAATCAAATGATGATGAAGGGATCGGGATTGTTTCCTTGCCGAGGCCCATAACCTTCCGGGTTTTAATGAACCTTTTAATTCTCAGCAAGAAAATAAAATTTAAAGCAAAATCACAACATGTAAATAATTAAAACCATGAAAAAATTATTTTTCGCAGTGGCATTTGCAGTAGCTGCAATCCCTGCATTTTCAACCATCACCATCGTTGATATCAACGGAGCCGGGCAGTTTACGAGTATTCAACTGGCCATTGATAATTCATTGCCCGGGGACACCATCCAGGTTTGGCCGGGAACCTATAATGGGGCAATAAACATTAACAAAAATGTTGTTTTGCAAGGATCGGGATATGAAAACACGATTATTACCAGTGCTTCTACTCCAACTATTATGATGTCAAACGGATTGATCAAATGGTTTATGATTTCGTCAACGTATGGAATAGGTCTTCAAATTTCAAATGGACACGTACATAATTGTGTCTTTAAAGGGGCTGCTAATTATGGAATTTATTGTAATAATGGAACAACTGGTTACATCCAGAATTGTGTCATATTGAACAATGGAAGTTATGGCATATATGCTACTTCTCCTGGATACCTCACCGTAGTAAATTGTATCGGAAGAGCAAATACGAATACTGATTTCTATAATCCAAATCAAAGTGCCCTGAACCTTTCATATTCAGATGGCTCCCAACAATATTCAGCCAACAGTCAAGGAGTTTTTAATTCCGATCCAATTTTTGTTTCAACCACAAATTATCATCTTTCAACGGGTTCACCATGTTTCGATACCGGCCAGCCAAGTTTATCCGATCCTGATGGTTCCATCAGTGATATTGGTTATTTCGGAGGTCCGGATTGCCCGATCTTTCCGGTGGTTTATCAGATGACCGTTTCGCCCAACGGGAACAACATCAACATCCAGGCAAAAGCAAGGGCAAACTATTAATCCTTTCGGCCATGAAAAGGATTTACTACGCCATCGCGCTTTTGGCGCTGATTGGCTTTTCGGGGTTTGCAAGGGCGCAAACGCCTGAAACGAATAACAATCCCGATGCGCCGCTGGCTTACTGCGCGGCAAATGCATCGTTCAACGTTCAGTTTATTTCCAGTGTGAAGGTCGGCTCTATCTATAACATCACGAAGTGGTCGGCTGCTGGATATGGCGACTATACTTCACTTTGGACAGCCATGACGGTGGGAACAGGATATGCCATCACCATCAACAATGGTTTTGGCTATTCCACAGACCAGTGTGCCATCTGGGTTGACTGGAACAAAGACCAGGATTTCACCGATGCCGGCGAACAGATCACCGTTTCGGGCACTCCCGGACTTGGGCCTTACACAGCAACCATCACGCCCCCGACCGGGACTGCGGCTGGTACAACCCGGATGCGGGTACGAATTTCAGGGCAGGGATCTTTTACCTCCTGCGGGACTACCATGTATGGTGAAACGGAAGATTATACGGTTAACATCGGCGGAACCCCGTCTACAACGGATATCGGTGTCGTTGATCTCCTGACCCCTGTGACAGGAACAACAGTTGGTTCGACGGAAACTGTAAAAGTCAGAATTTATAATTTCGGAACGGTTGCCCAATCAAACTTTCCGGTAAGTTATCTGGTCAACAGTGGAACGCTTGTTACGGAAACCGTAACTGCAACCGTGGCGCCCGGAGTCACTTATGATTACACCTTTACGCAGAAGGCCAACATGAGCACCTTAGGAGCAACATATACTGTTCAAACCTATACAAACCTGACCGGCGATCAGAATTCAGCCAACGATGGCGTAACCCGCACTATTTTTCATGCCTGGGCACAAAACCAGAAGGTGGTTCAGGGAGAGTATTTCATCAACACCGATCCGGGAGTGGGAAATGGAATAGCAATCACGGGCACTTATAATCTGGTGGATGTCACGGTAAATATCACTAATCTCAATCTTCCTGTCGGTTCAAGGCTTTACGTAAGGTTTAAAAGCCAGAATGGAAAGTGGAGCTTTCCCCGGAGTTTCAAACGAGAAAGTTATCTTTCCAATTTGAACGCAACATTGACCGGCTGTGAGTATTTCGTGAATACCGATCCGGGTCAGGGAAACGGAACAACCGCCACGATAACAAGCGGAACAGCCAATATCGCCAACCTGAATGTTCCGGTAGGTTCACGTGTGTATGTGCGGGTAAAAGATTCCTTTGGGCGGTGGAGCAAACCGATGGGAATCAAGAGGAACGCCTGGTTTTCCAACCAGAATGCCACGCTAACTTACGCGGAATATTTTCTTAATACCGATCCCGGGCAGGGAAATGGCACATCAGTTTCAGTTACCTCTGTAATCATCAATCTTACGAATCTGAATCAACCGGTTGGAACGAAGATTTATGTCCGTGTAAAAGATTCGTTTAACCGTTGGAGCCAGCCCATGGGCATCACCCGTCAGGGATGGTATTCCATTCAGGGATCAACCTTGACTTATGCCGAGTACTTCATCAATACGGATCCTGGAAATGGAAACGGTACACCTCTGTCAATAACTGGCGGGAATGTCACAATCCCAAACCTCAATACACCCGTCGGGAGCAAGGTTTACATTCGTGGGAAGGATAACTAGAACCGATGGAGTCAGCCCAGGGGAATTGAGCGGCTTGGGATATACACGATGACCGGGGCAGACCTCCAGAATGGTGAGTATTACATTGACACCGATCCCGGACAAGGCAATGGAACGCCGCTTACATTTACCGGAGGAATAGCCAACCTCACCAATTTCAATTTGCCCACAGGTTCAGTTGCGTATGTGAGGGTAAAGGACACTTACAACCGATGGAGTTACCCCAGAGGTTACAAACGACCCGGTATTATCAATTCAAAAGGATCAGACCTGGCTTCGGTCGAATATTTCATCAACAACGATCCTGGGCAGGGCAATGGAATCCAACTTCCCATTACCTCAGGTGCCGTTCATGTTGATAGTCTCGAATTGCACCAGCACGATGTTGTTTACATCAGGGCGAAGGATTCCTACAACCGTTGGGGACCGCCAAAAGCCTGGAAATACCATTTCAAGGATTTCCAAAAGGCCGAATACAAGATTAAACTGGCATCAAACGGAACAACCACGCTGCCATTGCTTATGGAGTTAATTCCGCCTCCCGACAGCACATGTGGGTGGATCGGGAAGAAAGATACCGTTTCATGGCATGCCAACGATACCATTTGGGCAAGGTTCCAGGATCAGGACGGGTTTTATACCAACTGGAAACGAGGAGTTGTTGCCAATGCCGGTTTGGATAAAACAATTTGTGAGAGGTTCTAGTACGGGGACAAAGGCCGAGACAAACGTTCCCCATTCATCAACGTATGGGCCGGCTGTCGCCGGGTGTTTTTGTTTAATTGATTCCAAAAGTTCCGGTGGGGGCTCCTTGTACTCGTCTCCGGGAGTTGTGTACTGGGGATCGTTAGCATCCATATTGTCTGGTCCCCAGACAATCCGGTTCCCGCGCTCAGCCATT
>JBAXRP010000317.1:0-4700 GCA_037131145.1 Bacteroidota bacterium | reverse complement strand
AAAAATCCGTAAGTATTTCCGGTATTTACATCGTTGTTGTAGTTGCACAACGCGCCTGTGGAATTGTTTGATAGTTTGTTCCACAATGAGTCGACCGTCTCATTCGGAATAACTTCACCATTGCGGTATCTCGTGGTTTTCAGGTTTTCAACCAGCCACACCTGGGCGCCAATCGTAACAATATGGTAAATATTGCCATCAATGTCGGCAACCGTTGTCGGTACGGGCTCAGGATCGGTATTCTTTTTGCATCCAGGGGCAATCATCAATGTTATACCCATTAACAGGAACAGGTAAATGAAAATTTTGTTTTGCTTTTTCATGGACTAAGTGTAAAGAGTTAAATGATTGAGATTCCTGCGGCGTCTAAAGGCATTTTTGTCAGCCTGAAAAAATAAAAGCGCTGATTTGTTTTCTTATGTGCGCCTCTTAAACCAGGTTTCATCCCGGTTAATAATACGACAAAAATAAACATTGTTTTTCTAAAAATAACCTTTTACTCCCAATTTATATACACTGCAAACGGGCTTAATGATAATATTTTGATTGCAAATTATGAATGATTTTATAAAAAATGTTCAACTTTTGCCTTTATCGTAATTTTTTTACCGTTCCTTTTAAGCAACAAAATATGACTGTCGCCAGGTTTTCCCCTGAGTGCATCAACAACCGTTCCCATGGTTGCCCCACGGGTTTTTAACAGATCAATGTTTTCAACTATATCTCCCTTTTCAATCCCTACGACAGATGGTTTGCCATTTCTTTCAACGACTCCGATAACTTGCCAGGTACTGTCGGGAAGCTGACGAAGTGAAAGACCTGCCACTTCCATCTCGTTTGGTTCGTTATCTTTTCCCTTTTCGAAGTAAACAAGATTATTGGCATAGTCAATCTCAACACGATATGCCTTCAGGACATTGGCGCCAATAAAACCATCTACGGGTCGGGCAGTTTTTTCTGAGTACCATTCGCCGAGAGTTGTTTCGCCTGGGGAGAATTTTGGCGCTCCTACCATCCCTGTACCCTTTAACTGTAACTCACCCCATTTAAATTCCGGAATTCTGACCACGTAAAGCTGTTCCTCATTGGCAGGCCACCAACCCCACATATTTGCACATCCCAGCGTACCGGTTATTCCTGGCCAATCAGGGTGTAGATTTGAGTATTTGAGGAGAATATCTCCGGAAATAAAACTATATGAAGCGCCATTATCCAGCGCAAAACTTAAACTGTCGCCATCAATCACGGCATCCATCTGAACAATCCCCGTTTCATGCCGGATGCTGGCTTTTGATTTAATCCCGCGGGGCGCTAAGCTGTTCGGCTCAGCAATGGTCAGTTCTTTCTTCGGATAATCAAAAACGATGTGGTACTTCTTGAGGACTGATGATGGCAGGTTTCCGTCATTATGCATAACGGTGAATAACCAGAACGGTCGAAAAACAACCCTCGATTTAACGCTGTCAAGGTTCAGTTTCATCCCTCCTATCACTAATCCTGAAGGATTTGGAACCTCAAGAGAAGAACCCTTGAAGGAGGAATCATGAGCAACAGACAGATCTATTCCAATATCCTGCGCTAAAGATTCACTCATAATAAATGTCGGATTGCCGGTATCAACCCAAAGGCGGACTTTACGCCAGGCGCCATTGCTTTTTTGTATTTCAGCATCAACAAGCATCCGGTTGTGATCTAAAAAAAAAGGAACGGTAGTGCATTTTGTCTGATCCTTCTGAAAGGATGCAAACAAAAGAAAAACTACCAAAAAAATGATCGGAATTTTCATTGTAGTTTTTTTTACTTCTAAATGTTATACATGATGAGTTTATTATCTGTAAATGTATGTATAATCAACAGTTTTTTCTCCGGAATGGGCACAGAAGTAAAGTCGCTCTCATTTTGATATAAGTTTCGTTAATAATCCTGAGCAAATATATTTGACGCCCCTTACAAGCTAAAATAAAATAGTTGAGCCCAGGCAAATTATCGCCGTAATGAGGTTTAATGGATTTAATCACAATTGTTCGCTTGCATAAGGTACTATCCTGCAAACGGGTTCAATTATTACATTTCGATCGACATTTCCAAGTCTCAAATTCACAGTCTCAAATTCCAAATCCCTGTTTTCAAGGCTTTTAAACAATTATCTCTTTCGTTTTTCCTTTGGAATTTGGATCTTGGAATTTGAAATTTGGGTCTTGGAATTTTTAAAAGTTCAGCTTTATCCCTTTTTGAGTCACGAAAAAAATCCGAAGGATCCAAAGCCGTTATTTGTCAGGATTCCGCTGCAACCGTATTGTTTTTTATGCTTATTTTGCATATTATATGCCCCATTGAGCTATAAAAAAGTTAGCCGCGAAGGCGACAAAAAAAGCGCGAAGGCACACAAAGATGTTCTACATGATAATCAATCAATTTGCAATTATTAATTTTTTCCTTCGTGCGCCTTTGTGTCACACTTTGTCGCCTTTGTGGTTAATTTGGAGTCTTTTAATACCACCCTTAGGAATTCCCAATTCGAAAATGATACCTATCTAACTTTTCAATATGCGCCGAATCTTATTATTTGCTTTATTTTTCCTGACTTCATCAGCATTTCAGGCTGAAAACCTACCGGATTCAAATCTTATCTCCATTGTTCCAAAACCGGCGATGATGAAAATCGGGGCTGGAAAATTTATAATCAACCCGTCAACTCTTGTTCTTGTGAAGGGCAACGACGAAGAGGTAATGAAGATAGCGAAATTTTTTACCGACCGGATAAGGTATTCCGGTGGTCCGCCGCTTCAGACGAGGGAGTGGACCAAAGAAGATAAAAATCTTCCGGCAATAATTTTCGACCGGCAGTTGCATCTTTCATCCCTACCCGATGAAGGATATGAATTGAAGATCGCTCCGAAACAGGTTTCCATTGTTGCGAAAACCGGCGCGGGACTTTTTCACGGCATTCAATCCCTGTTTCAGTTGATGCCTACTGAAATAAGCGGGAATAATCTGCCCATGACCTATAAGGAATTGGCGCTTCCGGCAGTGAAGATAACCGATTATCCCCGTTATCCCTATCGCGGTATGCACCTTGATGTTTGCCGCCATTTCTTTCCAAAAGAGTTCATCAAGCGCTACATTGATTTGATTGCCATGTACAAAATGAACACGTTCCACTGGCATCTCACAGATGATCAAGGTTGGCGGGTTGAGATCAAAAAATATCCGAAACTCACTGAAATTGGGGCATGGCGTGTCGATCATGAAGATATGCCCTGGATGGAGCGTCCTCCGCAAAAGCCCGGCGAACAAGCAACTTACGGCGGTTTCTACACTCAGGATGAAATCAGGGAGATCGTTCAGTACGCTGCCGATCGCTACATAACCGTGATCCCGGAGATTGAGATGCCGGCGCATTGCGTTGCGGCTCTGGCAGCGTATCCGAGACTCTCCTGTAGCGGCGGGCCGTTTACTGTTCCACCGGGAAGTTACTGGCCAAACATAGATATTTTTTGCGCAGGAAATGATTCAGTGTTTGCTTTTCTCGAAGATGTTCTTTCGGAAGTTATGGAGCTTTTCCCTTCGAAATACATTCACATTGGCGGCGACGAGGCAGATAAGAGTGAATGGTTGAAATGTCCTAAATGCCAGAACAGGATCAAAACTGAGGGCTTGAAGGACGAAAAAGAGCTTCAAAGCTATTTCATCAAAAGAATAGAAAAATATATAGTTTCCAAAAACCGGAAGATGATCGGCTGGGATGAGATTCTTGAAGGCGGCATCGCCCCGGAAGCAACTATAATGTCGTGGCGCGGCGTTGAAGGCGGAATTGCCGCCGCACGACAAGGACATGACGCCATAATGACGCCGGGCTCGCATTGCTATTTTGACCATTACCAGGCATATCCGACTTTTGAGCCAAAGGCAATCGGCGGTTTTACAACACTGAAAAAAGTATATTCCTTTGAACCAACTCCCGCTGAACTGACCCCGGCAGAGGCAAAACACATCCTCGGCGCGCAGGGCAACCTTTGGGCCGAATTTATTTCTACTCCTTCTCATGTCGAATACATGGCTGTTCCGAGGATGATCGCTCTCGCAGAGGTTACATGGTCGCCGAAAAAACTCAGAAACTGGAAGGATTTTCAGAAGAGGATGCAAAGGCAATACATCCGGCTTCAGCGGATGAAGGTCAATTACAGTAAAGGTTCATTCAGGGTGGATGTGAGTACGACTTTTAACCCAAAAACCCAGGCAGTGAACCTCATCCTTGGCTCGGAGCAATTAGACGTCCCTATTCATTACACCCTCGACGGCAATGATGTAACTCCAAAATCTCCGGTTTATACAGAAGCCGTTAATGTTAAAAGCAATGGCGTGATCAGGGCAGGTTTGTTTGAAGATGGAAAGCTCAGGGAAAAATCAGTGGAAATGCCGCTGATATATCATCATGCTATCGGAAAACCGGTTAAATATCTTTCAGATTTTTCCTACCGTTATCCGGCGTCGGGAGTTGAAGCGATGACCGACGGGCTTCGTGGAACCGTTAATCACCGCGACGGTTTCTGGCATGGATATCAGGGAAATAATGTTGACCTTATCATTGACCTTGGAAAGGTAATGCCAGTAAATTCGGTACAGACCAATTTTTTACAGAACCAAAAAAGCTGGATTTTCCTTCCCGAGGTTGTTGAATATTCACTCTCATCGGATGG
>JBAXRP010000316.1:0-4702 GCA_037131145.1 Bacteroidota bacterium | reverse complement strand
ACGTCACACAGCAGAGACGCATTGAATGGGTCTCCCGAACATATCCCATCCGGCGCGCTATTGGTCAAATGAGGGGTGGGTTCAAGGGTGACTGTATAATTGGTTATAGCGCCATCGCATCCAAAAGCATGTGGCGTGATCGCATAAGTAACTGAAGCGGAGGCGGCAGTAGTATTTGTCAGAAAATCGTTGATTAATGTAACTCCGGTAGCTTGTGTAACAGTGAATCCGGTTACAGATCCAACCGGGCTACAGGTTGCAGTCCAGGTAAAATTGCCGCCGGCTACATCAGAAACGAGGAGCATATTGAAAGGAGCTAAACCGCATATCGGAGCAGGCGAGGCGTTGGTAAGGTGAGGCGTTGGCTTCACAGTTACAACAAGGTCAACAGCCGTTCCTATACAGCTATTTAATTGTGGCGTAACATGGTAGGTTACGGTGGCATTGGATGTTGTAATATTGACAAGGGGATCGTTGATACCGGAAATTGGCGTGGTCTGGCTCGATGTAAATCCGGTAACTGATCCTGGTGGATTGCATGTTGCTGTCCACGAATGATTTGTTCCGGGCAAATTGCCATTAAGCGCCAAAATGAAGTTTGAACCAGAGCAAATTGCAGGCGGCTGCGAATTGGAATTTTGCGGAACCGGACGAACCTCCGCAATAAACTGTGTCCTCGTAGCGCTTGAGCATCCATCCGGACTGCCGATCTCAACTGCTTCGGCGTAATATGTGGTATTTACTGAAATCACCGGCGTGGTGTATGAATTTCCGGATATCAGTTTATTTGGCGGCGTTGCATCATCATACCAGTCAATACGAATACCGGGATTGCTATTGGTTGTAACTATCGTTACGTTGCCCGGTCCGCAAGTGAAGAACGAATTGCCAAAGGGGGCAGGGGGAGAAGGAATCTCCACAGCTTCTGCTACCACATCGAGGCGATTGGCACTTGTGCAGGTAGAAGCGGGATTATAGGCTTCAGCCCAGAAGTGATAGACCCCGACTGCTGGCAGATTTACATTAAAAGGAGTACCTGTCCATAGCAGAGCGCCACCAGTCTGCTGATCCCACCATCTTACATCTTCCTGGGCGAGAACGGTTGCCGATAGATGAACAATTCCCGGACCACATCCCCATTGAGGGAGCGCAGTAGGAAGAGGAGGAGTTCCGGTATGATAAGTATCAATATTGGCTGTGCTCGAACTTGCCGAATACCACCAGGTGTTGATCATTTTGTCGTGGCATTCGGTACTCCCGCCCCAAATATGACATCCGGTAGAGGTTGGAGAACAGCCTGTCAGGTTCAGTGTTGTGGGGCAATAGGCTCCGCTTAAATTAGTATCGTCCCAATATGTTTTTGGATTGGATACCGAAGGATTTATGGGTCGTTCAAGCGTTACAACATAACCCTGCGGATTTTGTTCCTGATCCCAGATTGGAAGGTTTGTCAACCCATTTACATACGTTACAGTGATTCCGAGATGCGTTCCATCGGGCACAGGCGTTCCATGTCCGTCTTTACCATCCCATGGAATGTTGTTTATACCAGCGCCCACAATTGCAAATAGCGACACATCATAAGTGGCGTCGCCGAATGGAACATCAATCAATATCTCCACATTTCCGCCTTTATTTACATTTACAACGATTACTTTTTCTCCGCTACAAGGCGGAAAAGCCGGGTCGGGTATAATGGTTGGCGTACCAATCATGGTTCCGTAAACGCCATCGGGATAAACGATAATATCGGGGTTATTGAGAAAAACCTTATACTGGGCAATGCCCGGAAAGCTCAATGAAGTGTTTGTCAGCCTCGATTTCCGGTCATTTCCGAAATTTCCAGTATTTACACAACCATAAGGGTTACAAAACATCGTGAACCTGCCAACATGAGCGCCGTTATATCTGCATGAAGTGACAATGCCGTCATCAGAATAAACAAATAATTTTCCTGAAAATGGTTCGAAAGGATTCAGATTGGCATAAAACTGCCAGGCTCCCGACCAAACCCTGCCATTTATTGCATCGCCGGGTAGCGCCGGAGAGTTGGCTCCTGTTACAACCTGAAAGTCAAATACTGGAAAATCAATTGACCCTGAAAAATCAATATAGTAATCGCCCAGCTCCAGTGAATTGGTAACCTGGTAAGATAGAGGCGTATAACCACCCGACGCCGGAAAAGGACCAGCTACCGCGCCTGCCCAATCAGCAATATAACCTGTCTGACCAACTGCGTTTGGACAATTTGCAGTTAAAACAACCGTGCCATCGGGTTTCCTCAGGTTGTAGGTGCGATTGTTGGAGGTTCTACCCTGTAGTCCGAATAATATGGTTTCACCTACATTGCTTATATGAATGTTTATCCGATATTTTTCGGTCGCGCCAATTGTTGCAAAGGGCGTGTAACCGCCATCAACCGAAAGTTGTCCGATATCTGTTGCAGTAGGTCTGATCTGCTTGGTTCCTTCTGCAAAAACAAATACGTTATTGAAAAACAGGAAAGGCAAGATGATGATAAAACAGCGGGAAAGAATTTTCATTGACAATTAACTGTAATTATGGAGATATCTAACTTAAAACGTAGTAAATTTTTCGGCTGCAAAATTATTAAAAATAACGACACTCACCTCGTCCCTCGTCCTTCGTCCTTCGTCCCTCGCCCTTCGTCCCTCGCCCTTCGTCCCTCGTCCCTCAGTCCTTCAGGCACCTCGCCGAAAACGCATTCCCCCGGCTTCCTGAATACTTTGAAGTTGACGGGTTGATTAAGTTTACTCCACGCGCAATTGCCCGATCAGCGCCGCTGAAGGTGGATGTCCAGTACATCGTTCCGGTGAGGCTTCCACTGGTAAATGCCCAGCTATTGTTGATATAATATATTCCTTTGGTTAAAGCATAAAAACCGGGACTGCGGATTGTATCCTTGACAAAACTTCCAGCAATTCCGTCGGCGGGGGGCGTCATACCGGTACTGATGGTATTGATCATTGTCTGGAATTCGCTTTCAGTGGGCACATGCCATCCGGGGGGGCACAATCCCTGGTTTTGCGAGGTTGCCCCATAAGCCAATAACTCATCCCATTGATAAAGACCGCCATAAGCCGTACAGTTTGGGTCAGATGAAAGGCAATATTTTTCATTCAGGCAATTGTCGGTCTGGGGTTTTGACTGCGGTTCAAGCGGCGTTCCGAAGCGGAGGTTTTCCTGCATCCAACATTGGGAACCTATCATAACGGCATAATATTTATTTCCATCGCGCGGATCGGTAAACTGACTGTTGCATGAAAAGTTTGAAGCCGGGAGAACTGTAATTTGTGTTGAATCGAAAGCGATGCACCCGTTATTATTGGCGTATCCATAAAAAATCTTGTGCAACCCCATTCCCACAGTCGCCTGATTAAACCATGTAACCGGTGATCCGGTTTTTTGATCAATGTAAAAATGTCCGGTTGCCCCTAAAGGGGTTCCGCCTTTGAGCAGAAATGGTTTTGCATTGAGAGTGGTTATCTGGTCGAAACACGTTAATAGTTGAGTGTTGGGTTTAGGATTGATTGTTACGGCTACGGGGTTGGATGTGGAGGTGCACGCCGGATTTGTATTTGTTGTTGTTGCGCTGAGTTGAATAAGCGCCGTTGCCGGCGCATTGCCTGATAATTTCCATGTAATATACGCCGGATTGGACGATGGGTTGGCTATGTTTGCCAACGTTGCAGGAGTGACCTGCCACGTATAACTTGCAGCAGCTCCTCCCGGATCGGCGGTATAGAGCGAAGGAGTTGGAAAATCCTGGCATACCGGAGAAGGCGTGGTTGTTGAAAAGGTTGTGACAGGCTGAGGTTGAATACTCACAGATGTAATAGTGGATCCGGCGCAGCCGAGGGCGTTGGTGTAATTTACGGCAATGGATGATTGTCCGGGGATAACGCTGGGAGTCCAGTTAACTGAAATGGAATTGACATTGTAAACCGGGGTTGTGATTATTCCCCCTGATGCGACCGCCCAGTTTCCCTTTTCATTAACCGGCAAATGGTAAATAATGCCGGTTGATCCTGCGCATACGCTGGCAGAGCCGGTTACATTAAATACGGGAGATGGGTTTACAACTACTGCCTGGCGGTAAGGAGCCGCCGCTGTGCAGCCATTGGCGTCAAAATAGTTCACTTCAATCCACTCATTGCCACTGATTACATTCCAGGTAGCAGTAGCGGTTTGATTGGTGAATGTGATTGTATTCCCCTGAGAAACGTTCCAGTAGTAATTACTCTTGCCAGACTGTGTCGCATAAGAATATGATCTCCCATAACACGGGGTAAAATTTCCGGAAGCGTCAATTGTTGGCGTGGGCAATGAGTTTACAAAAACCTGTTTGCTTGCCGGGAGCGTTGTGCAACCGTTTGGATCGGAATAGGTGACGGTTACAGTTTGATTACCGGTAATTGAAGCCCATGTTATACTCACCTCCCAGGGATTAGCGGCTGTTTGAATGACGGCATTCGGACTTACCCATTGGTAAGATGACAGAACCATTCCCGGATCGGTGGCGAATGTTTTTGCAACACCGAGACATGCTGTCGCATCTCCTGTTATTGTGGGCGTAATAAGCGATTGAACATTGATGGTTTTTTGAGCAGAATCGGTACATCCGTCGCCATCGGTATAAGTGTAGGTGATGGTAAATGCACCGGCTCCAACTGCCGAAGCA
>JBAXRP010000315.1:0-4705 GCA_037131145.1 Bacteroidota bacterium | reverse complement strand
TTGCACAACCGATTATCTTTTCTGAAATCTCATTTTCTGTCATAAATAACTTTTTATAAGGTTTGCTTTGTTTAGGTGTTAAAACGGAAAGTAATATTTCTTTTACCTCATCCCCGTATGCCCAAACCCTCCGGCGCCTCTTGCGGTTTCGACAAGCTCATCCACTTCCACCCATTCGGCCTTATGATGCTCGGCAATTACCATCTGGGCAATCCTTTCACCGTCGAGAACCACAAACTCCTCATTTGATAAGTTGACCAGTATAACCTTGATTTCACCACGATAGTCGGAATCAATCGTTCCCGGCGTATTCAGCAATGTAATGCCTTTTTTAATAGCAAGACCACTCCGGGGGCGGATCTGCGCTTCATATCCTTCGGGAATCTCTACGAATAATCCAGTCGGAACAAGCGCCCTTTCAAGCGGTTTCAAGGTGATATTCGCATCAAGGTTTGCACGTAAATCCATCCCGGATGATTTGCTGGTTTCGTAGGAAGGCAAAGGATGTTTGGAGCGGTTTACAATCCTGATCTTCATGACAGTTTATAAGGTTGCAAAAGTAATAAAAAACCTGATTACCGGGCTTTAGCGAATCGCGGCTTTTCAATGCTGTAAGCCACACCGGCAAAGGCAAACACGAGAAGAGTATGGAATGCGACTCGAAGGAAAAATTGGTCAGGGACAAAATAGAGGCTAAGGAGGTATAACAGAACCGCAAATCCAAGGTACCCAAAAAACTTAAGGAGGTTATACTTTACCGGGAAAAACTGCTGTCCGATAAGGTAAGAGAGCGCCATCATGGTTCCGTAGCAAATTAACGTAGCCCATGCCGAACCCAGATATCCATGGATGAGATGATCGGCGCCCAATGGGATCCACCAGAAATTCAGCGCCAGCGTTATCACCGCTCCGATCGCCGAAAGCCATGCGCCCCAGATGGTTTTTGAAGTCAGTTTGTACCAGATCGCCAGATTATAATATACTCCGAGAAAAAGGTTTGCCATCATCAGGATGGGAATTACCCCTTTGCCTTCGCGGTACTCTTTTCCGATGAGGTAGCGCAAAATGAAATCATCGAGATATACCATTGTCACAAGGAAGATCAGCGACACGATAATGATAAAATAATCCATGATGCGGGCATACGACTGTTTTGCGTCTTTTTCCTTTGCCTGTTCAAAAAAAAATGGTTCTGCCGCATATCGGTAAGCCTGGATGAAAATTGTCATCAGAATAGAGATTTTGTAGCAGGCGCTGTATATTCCAACCTGGCAGGCAGCAATATCTTTGGGCAGAAGATAGCGCAGCAGCAGCCGGTCGAAAGTTTCGTTCACAATCCCTGCCATTCCGGCAAAAAGAAGTGGCAAGGCATAAGTCAACATCTTTTTCAGCAGTTTTATATCGGGTTTCCAGCGCAGCTCCATAAACTGTGGGATAAGCAAAACAAGCGTAACGCCGCTGGCTATGAGATTTGAGATAAAGATGTACTCTATGCCCCAGTCCTGGCGGTAAAACATTAGGATGAAGTCATTAACGGCATGCCATGATTCGTGTTTCAGGCAATAGGGGCAAAGCAGGATTAAGAAAAGGTTAAGTCCGAAGTTTACTAAAATCCCAATAAGATTGATTCCGGCAAAGAGCGCTGCTTTCTTCTGAGCCCTGAGACGGGCAAAAGGTATTCTGGTAAGCGCGTCCATCGCCAGTATCCATGCAAACCAGACCACATATTCCGGGTGACTTGCATAATCAATAAGGCTGGCGATTGGTTGCGCAAAAACGGTGGCAAAAAAGAGAAAAACCAATGATGAGAAGATCAGTGAAATCATCCCTGTAAAGAACACCTTCTCTTTGTCATCCTCGCTTTCATTGAAACGAAAAAAGGCGGTTTCCATTCCATAAGTCAGCACGACCATCAGAAACGCGATAAATGAATAGAACACATTTACATTGCCATACTCGCCGGGAAGAAATACTCGCGTATAAAGAGGCACGAGCAGATAACCGAGAATACGTCCGAGGATGCTCGATAATCCATAGATGGCGGTTTGTCCTGCAAGTTTTCGGAGGGGATTCATTGAAGCAAAGTTATTTCTTTCCGGTTGAAATAACATTTTTTATTGATTCTTATTGTATTAGTCAATTTAATTCAACCACAATACCTGGATACCTGCGGCGCCAAAAAATGAACATCAAAGAACTTTTTTTACCTTGCATGAAAATATTCTCACACATGGAAAATCTCGAAATTGAGCGAAAATTTCTGGTTAAAAAAGAACTTTGGGAAGCGCTGGAAAAACCTGCCGGAACCGAGTATCTGCAAGGTTATCTCTGCATTGACGACGATAAAGTGATCCGCGCCAGAGTGGCGGGAGATAAAGGTTTTCTCACCATCAAAGGGACTTCGGAAACTTTTTCCCATCCCGAATTTGAATACAACATTCCCGTTGAAGAAGCAGCCCGGCTGATAAATTTGTTTTCAAAATCACAGGTGAAAAAAATCAGAAGAAAGATCGCTCTTTGCGGTCATATCTGGGAAGTGGATGAGTTTTGTGGTGAAAACAAAGGACTTCTTCTGGCAGAAATTGAACTTAACCATCCGGATGAAGATTTTGAAAAACCGGCATGGCTTGGCGCTGAAGTAACCGGGGATGAAAGGTATTACAATGCCTCTCTTTCGGTCAATTCCTGGAAGCCGCGGTAGGCCAACGTTTTTCGGCAACCTCTTTGGCTTTGGCAATATCTCCGAGATTATAAAGAGATACGGTAAGATTATTCCTGGTTTTATCATCAGCGGGGTTGCCTGCTAACGCTTTGGAAAGGTAATATACCGACTGCGAAAAATTCCCCTTCATTGCGAATGCAACTCCGATGTCGCTCATACATTCCAGTTTGGTAGTGTCTAATCTGTTCGCTTTTAACAGGTTAACTAACGACGAATCAGCCATCTGTAACTCCTTCCCGAAAATGAGTCCTTTGTAATAATATATTTCAAAGTTCTCTCCTACAGCATTCAGCAACTTATTGCAGTAGCTGATCTTCAATGCAGGATCTGAAAGTTGGTTCAAGCCAATAAAATAGTTTTTGAATGCTTTATCATAGTCTTTATCAATGTTGAGTGTGACAAGGTACATATCGAGCGCTTTTGAGAATTCACCGTTTTCGTAATAACTGTTACTAAGCAAAAATGTTTCCGTGGTGCCTTTATTCAATTTCACTGCCTGTTCAAGATAAAAAACTGCCTTTCGGGCATATTCCCTTTTAACCGTTGTGTCTTTTGTAACTTCAGCCCTGAGCAGTAACTCATGGCCTGCTCCTTTCGTGATAATGGCGCTGTTTACCGACGTCTGAACGTCCTTAGTGTAAAGTGTAAAACTGTCCTTCCAATCAAGGTTTCTGGTGAAAGTTTTCCCTGAATACAATATTAAAACTGTAAGAAATACCAACGGCAGAAATCGCAAAAGGTTCAGTTTTTCAGCTCCTTTAATCAGCGCCCATGCCAGGGCGAGGGCAAATCCAAGCGAGGGGATAAAAACAAAACGTTCTCCCATAAATGGTCCGATAACAAAAAGGAGATTTGAGACTGGGAAAAGGGCTGCAAGAAAAAACAACAATCCATATCCAGCAATATTTTTTTTATACGAATAGATAACTGCGGCTACGGTAAGCCCGGCATAAAGGAAAAAAGCAAGGATTGCCCGAATATCAGTTAAACCTACATAAGGAATGTAATATGGATAGTAATCAATGGTAAGTGGATGTGGAAAGAATAGTAATTTCAAATAAAGCCACAATGTATAGAAAGTAGTGCCGTACCGTTCGGATAATCCATTTGCATACATGAACGAATTACTTAGGATATTGTCTTCCGTTGTAGGTTTGGCGCTCCACCCCAAAACGCTTTGCCTGATTAACAGAAACACAACAAAACCGACGAAAAGACTTACCGTTGTTAAGAGAACCGATTTGCGGAAAACAACCCGGCTTCTGAAACAAAAGATTGAAACCGGAATCAGTAGTAAAAATGGCGCCGCGCTCTCTTTCGACATAAGCGAAAGAAAAAAGAATATCCCGGCATACGCAGCCTGCTGTGGCTTTGATTTATCGGTGAATTTGATCAACGAATTCCAGGCGAGAAGTCCAAACAATAATGCAAGCAATTCATCCCGCCCTTTGATATTGGCTGTTACCTCGGTGTGAATAGGATGCGCTGCAAACAGCAGTGTTGCCATAAGCGACAAACTCAGAAAATAATCCCTGAATTTTGAAAAGGCAAGGCGGTCTGCAAACAAGGCGGAAAGAACTTTCAGCAAAACAAGACAAATCAATCCATAAAGGATAACGTTTATCAGATGACTGATAAATGGCGCCATTCCGAAAAACTGGTATTCAATGCTGAAGGTGATCAGCGACAATGGTCTGTAACGGCCGCCTCTGAAAAGGTTCTTTTTTCCTGTGAACCCCATGAAACTATCATTGAGCACATGCCCAAAAATGCCGGTTAACCCCTCGCGGGTAAATTGATTACCTTCAATTACGCTAAAATCATCGTAGGCATATTTATTTGGAAGAGTATTAACATATAATAGCGCTCCGAAAAGGAACACGAATATAAAAAGGTAGTTTTTTTTCATGGATTCTTATGTAAAGAAGTCAGGACAATTACAAGTAAGCAAATATATTCATTTTTGGAACCTGGAACCTGGAA
>JBAXRP010000314.1:0-4746 GCA_037131145.1 Bacteroidota bacterium | reverse complement strand
CGTGGCAATTGATAAACAGATAGTTACTGGACTTTAGTCCAAATTGTTTACTTTTTGGAGCCGGTACAACGTTCATATTGAAAAATTGTATGGCGTTCTGTTCAATATCGAGCGGCCAAGTGTTACTTCATCGGCATATTCAAGTTCATCTCCTATTGAAATACCTCGCGCAATAGTTGAAATTTTGACGCTAAATCTGTTGAGTCGCCGTGCGATGTAAAAGTTTGTCGTATCGCCTTCAATGGTTGTCGGAAGAGCAAGAATGACTTCGGTAATGTTCTCCATCTCTATCCTGTCGAGCAGAGAATCAATGGAAAGATCTTGTGGACCGACGCCATCCATCGGTGAAATAATCCCGCCAAGAACGTGATAAACCCCGCTGAACTGGTTTGTATTTTCAACCGCCATCACATCCCGGATGTCCTCAACCACACATACCGTAAACTGATCTCTTTTCGGATTGGCGCATATTGAACAGACGTTGTTATCGGAAATATTTTTACATCTGTTGCAATAAATAACCTCTTTACGCATTCTTATTACCGCTTGTCCCAGCGCTTCAACTTCGGAAGTGTCGCGGCGAAGAAGGTGTAAAGCCATGCGAAGGGCTGTTTTTCTGCCAATTCCGGGTAGCCGCGATATTTCGTTTACCGCTTGTTCGAGAAGTTTTGAAGGGTAGGGTTGCAACGTAATTTATTGTTTATTCTGCAAATGTAATTTTTTTCAAACGTATGCCGCGGGTTTTCATTGTATTGATCATCGTTTTTTTTACCGGTTCAATCCATAGTCAGGATACCATAAACCTTACCGGGGCTTACGGCAGAAAGGAAGGCTTCTGGCGTAAAACTGATTCAACCGGTCAAAAAATTTATGAGGGCAATTTTGTAGCCGGAATTCCAACCGGTGAATTCCGGTATTTCTATAAGGATGGTTCGCTGAAAACATCTTCCGTTGTCTCTCAGAAGGGAAAACGCGCGGTAACGGTTTCCTATTTCCCGAATGGAAAAAAACTTGCTGCCGGCAACTATCTGAATGAGAAAAAAGATAGTCTATGGCAGTTTTTTAGCGATATCACCGGGTCGCTTGTTTCAGAAGATTTCTACAAAGATGGAAAAATAGAAGGGAAATCGAAGGTGTATTATCCTGAAGGCGGTATGTCGGAATTGAAAAATTACAAACAAGGTATTCCTGATGGAATCTGGGAACAGTATTTTTCGGATGGCAAAATCAAGCTGCGGGGCGCTTACAAAGCCGGAGAGAAACAAGGCGCGTTTAAAACCTTTTCACTCGCGGGACGTGTGACAACATCCGGGCAGTATAAAAATGGTCATCAGGATGGTCAGTGGATTTATTACGATGAGGAAGGAGCCGTGATTAAAAAGGAGACCTTCCGCAATGGAATGCTTTTGAAAACTGATGAACCTGCAAAAAAATGAGCGCCTTAAACCGCAGGGCTGTACCGTGCTAATGACTGTGTCGAATCAATATTAATGGTGTCAAAGAAATTCTTAATTTTGCGCTGTATTAACCTGCCGATGAAACATCTCCTTTTCCTTCTGTTTTTTTTCCTCAACATTATTGCAATTAGTCAGGTTACTGTGGAAGTAAAGCCTTATGACACCATAGTTTGCTACAGAGATACCGTAGCGTTCGTATCGTTTGTGAGCGGCGCCGGAAGCGGAAAAATTTCCTGGCAATGGCAGAAAAATTTGATCAACATTTCAGGCGCTACCGATTCGATTTATGGGTTTAAACATGCCAGAGTTATTGATACTGCCGTTTACCGGTGCATTGTTTCGGTTGATGGCGCAGTGGCTGATACCAGCAATGGCGCACGGCTCCGTATGCATCCAAAAATGAACATTGATACTCTTTACCGATACAATCCACTCGGTTGCCCGGTTGATTGCAAGGGTCAGTTCAAAACGCTCATTTCCGGCGGCACACCGTTTGCAAATTATCCACCATATATTTATGAATGGCATGGCGGTAAATCGCAGGACACTATTGTTTTTGGTCTTTGTCGCGGAAATTATCGCCTTTGGGTCACCGATTCCATTGGCTGTGTTTATGATACCGGTTACTTTGTTGATGCTTTGAAATCTCCCAAAGTTGATTTTACTTTTTCGCCAAGGGATACAATTTATTTCACAAATCCAACAATTACAGTTGCATTTGCCGATTCCATGCGTAAACGCATAACCAACTGGACATGGAGTTTTGGCGACAGCGTTAAAATACCGAACCTCAACCCGGCATCGCACACGTATGACCGTTCGGGACAGATGAGGGTGAAACTGAGTTTTACCGATATCAACGGCTGCGACACTACTTATGAACACGAGCTAACTATTAAAGTTGCCGAACTCTTAATTCCAAATATCTTTACGCCTAACGGCGATCAATGGAATGAAAAATTCGAAATCCGGTTGAAAGATGAATCGGAAACGGAAGATTATCGGCAGGCTTACCTGAGCAATGAATTTATGGTTTATGACCGATGGGGACGAAAGGTTTTCAACCAGTCCAATTTCAAAAGCGGAGATTGGAATGGCGACCGTTTATCCGACGGAACCTATTATTATATCCTTAAATGCGTAGGGCAATGGAGCGATGATGTTTTCAGAGGCTCTGTTACTATCCTTCGAGGCAGCAATTAGTCCGATTGGCTACCGGAAAAGTAATCCGGCGTAAAAACCTGGCTGCGTCAGTTTTTTTTTCAGTTCTTCTTTGGTAATCATCGCAGTCAGCAAATCCCGCAGTTCTCTGTTTTTTCCAGCTTTATCAACTACAAGGTTCATCAGCCACGGAAACCGGGCAAGTTTCTGCATAATGGCAGTTGTTCGAAATTCCTGTCCAAACCTTTTCTGTATTCTGATATTATAGGCATTAAGCGCATCGGCGGAAAAGTCCTTTTTCAGCCAGCAGTCAAGAATTATGGATGAGGCAATTTCACCGCTTGCCATTGCATTTCCGATTCCCTCGCCGCTGAAAGGATCAACCAAAAAGGCTGCATCGCCAAGTAATATAAACCGGTTTCCCGAACGGTTAAAATTAAAAGTTCCCATGGGCAGGCTATGGGCTTCGGGTTTCCCAATAAGCGTTGAATTTGCAAACCTCGGCGCCAGCAGCGGGTGATTACGGATCAGATCATCGAAAAGCCTCAGCAGATTTACTTTTCGCTTAAGAACCTGGTTTTGCATCATTCCGAAGCCCGCATTTACCTGACCCCCGGTGGATGGAAAAATCCAGAAATATCCTGGAAGCAGAGGTTTCAGAAAGATCAATTCGATGAAATTTTTAGGATGAAGATTGGCGACATTGTGGAAATAACCGCGGATTCCAAGACAAAAATGGCGTTTTTCAACAATCGCCAACGACAGATCTTTTCGGATTATGGAATGAACGCCATCAGCCCCTGCAACCATCTTTGCAGTGTATTCATTGTCATCGGTTTTTATTACCACATGATCATCATTAATCATCGCGCTCCTGATACGCTTACCGCCGATAATTTTGACGTCGCTATATGCGCTCAGTTTATTGAAAAGAAACTGATCGAAAACACTTCGCCTGCAAATATAACCGGGAGGCTCGGCAATTTCTTTGAAAGTCGGAGGTAATGGAACCCAGCCATCATATTCCTGAAATGCCACTTTATTGTAATTAATAAAAAAAGGAACATCAAGGAGATGATGGTTTGGCGCGATAAAACGAAATCCATAAGAGGGCGTTTTTTCGACTCCGGCGATAAAATCCTGATAAATGCCATCGGGCAAACGTTTCAGCACATTAAGCGCCTTTCCGCTTAAAGCATCTCCGCAGATTTTAGAGCGGGGAAAGATATCTTTCTCAATAATCCCAATGCGCAGTCCTTTGTTTGCAAGTTTGAGCGCGAGTGTGCAACCGGCAGGTCCGGCTCCGACTATCAGCAGATCAAAATCAGACATATTTGTGTTTCAAAGTTTGAAGGTAGCGCCTAAAGTGCAAACTTACCTGATTATTCACTGATTATTCTCAACTTTGCTCAAATAATTCAGAATGCGAAAAGAAAAACGATTTCAACTTGTACTCGATTTTTTTCAGCAAAATCGTCCGGGCGCTGAAACAGAACTCATTTATACCGATCCGTACCAGTTAACAGTTGCTGTAATTCTATCGGCTCAATGTACCGACAAGCGGGTGAATATCATTACTCCGCCATTTTTTCAAAGGTTTCCCGATCTCTTATCACTCGCCGAGGCTGAGCCATCCTCTGTTTTTGAACTGATCAAAAGTTGTTCCTATCCGAATAACAAAACCAAAAGTTTGATAGGAATGGCAAAGTCGCTAAACAGTCAGTATAATGGAGTGTTGCCTTCGGATGTTGACGAGCTTCAGAAAATTCCCGGGATTGGCAGAAAAACTGCCAATGTGCTTGCATCAGTAATTTTTAACAAACCGGCGCTGGCAGTTGACACCCATGTTTTCCGGGTTTCTGCACGCATCGGGCTGACTACAAATGCCAGGACGCCGCTTCAGACGGAACAACAACTGGTGCGGCATATTCCCGAAAATCTTCGCTCAATAGCTCACCACTGGTTGATTTTACATGGCAGATATGTATGTATTGCCCGTAAACCGAAATGCGTAGAGTGTGGCATGACGGCATTTTGCAAATATTTTCTGACGAAACAGAAAACCTCAGTATCAGCTTGAATTTTGAGTCCACTCCGAAAAGTCATTTTTTTGCCATATTGCCAAAAT
>JBAXRP010000313.1:0-4752 GCA_037131145.1 Bacteroidota bacterium | reverse complement strand
CCTGCCTGGGTTACAGTTACGATGATGGGTGTAAGTCCGATGACTGTAACCGTGATATTGGCTACCCGTGGGGTTGTCAGTGTGTTCTGGGTGTAAGTGGCGGTAATGGTGCCATTCCCGGTGCCAGAAGGTGTTACGGTACACCACGTTTGATTACTGCTTGCAGTCCATGCTGAGTTGGAAGTTACAGTGAAGGTTGTTGTTCCTGCCAGAGATGACACATTCTGATTAGCCGGAGTAACGGTTAAGGCAGGACCTGAAGTTCCGGAAATAGTGACATCATCAACACAAACTCCGTGACCAAATTTTGCATTGCCTTCAAATGCTATGTAATAATCAGAGGAAGCCGCCGGAAGGTTGATTGTTCTTAGTGTCCATGAAGCGACATTGGATTGATAATCTGCCAGTAAAAACCATTGTCCGCTTGCTGAAGTCCGGTAATAAACCGTCAGCCTATCCTGGTCTGGAGCATAAACTTGCTGGATATGCCAGAAGGTCAGTACAGGGTTTGATAAACCGGTAAGGTTAATTTGTGGTGTTATCAATTTTGTATAGTCGCTTGTAGTGCTGGTATCTTTCAAACAGGCATTGTATGCACCGGAGTGGGCATTGGCTGGATTACTTCCACCATTCCCCGTTATGAAAACCCAGTCAGCCTCTGAGTATTGATCTCGTTGCTGTGTCCAGCACTGTGGGATAATACCGCTGTTTTCAAATCCTTCGGTCCATGGAAAGTTACTAATGACACTACAACTGGTTGTGGCTGATGTTCTGCGCGTACCGGCAGAATAATATCCGTTGTTTTTCGACCACAAGGCATAATAATACGATGTTGCCGGATTTAACAACAGATGTTGAAAACTGGTTAGTGTTCCTTCATAAAGAACCGTTCCACCGCCGGTGATGGGTTGTCCGGTTGTATAATTTCCGGTCGGGACCCCAAAAGTATTGGTTGTATTGTATGCCAGCATCACTACATCATTTGCGGCATTCGGAGTCCAGTTGAGGTTGATTTGAGAAGTACCGATGGCAGTAGCAGTAATACTTACCGGAGCGGCAGGGAACAATGGATTGATATAGCCCTGTGCAGCAAGGAGAGCATTGTATGCATTCAAACGTCCGCTACCCATCTTTCCGGCATACGATGGATTTAATCCATAGATATTATCTGTGGTTGAAGACAGTATATCCTTTACATCCTCTGGAGTGAGTTCTCCGGGAGCCAGCGAAATGATTAGTGCGGCTACACCGGAAACATGCGGACATGCCATCGAAGTTCCCTGGTAAAAAGAATAAGAATTTCCAGTTATTGTACTAAGCACACCTCGCGCCGTAACTGAATTGGTTTCTCCTCCCGGAGCAGAAATATCAACCCAATTATCGTAATTGGAATACCATGTTTTAATATCCTGATTGTTGGTTGCAGCCACTGAAAAGACACCGCTGTAACAACCCGGATACCATAAACCTTGTGAATTACTGTTTCCGGCAGCAAAAATCGTTATTCCTCCACCAAGCATACCACCCCCGCCATTGGCATTAAAATAGTCAATGGCAACCAGAACGGCTTGTTCGTAAGTTCCAACAGTATTATACCCCCAACTGTTCTGAGAAATGGCAGCACCATGGTCGGCAGCCCATACAGGTGCAACCTCGAAACCGCCACTGGAATTGTCGGAAAAAACCTCACACGACATCAACCTGACACCATCACCGGAGCCGGTTCCTCCCGCAATACCACTCACGCCTGCACCATTGTTGGTATTGGCAGCGACAGTGCCGGCAACGTGTGTTGCATGGTCATCAGGAGTAATGATGGATGAGTTTGTTACAAAATTAAAACCGATGCCCGGCCACATATTCGCTGCAAGGTCAGTATGTGTATAGGATATACCTCCATCAATTACTGCAACCACAACACTGCTGCTGCCTTTGGTAATATTCCATGCTTCGGGCAGGTCAATGTCGGCATCAACGGTGCCGCTTTGCTGACCGGTGTTATTATAATGCCACTGCTCATTGAATCTCAGGTCGTTGGGAACAAAATTAAGAGCGTCACCTATGGCAGAATCAGCCCCCGTATTACCATTTAATTGGATTTTTGCACTATTGATGTCGGTACCGATACGTTTTTTTTTGTAAACCGGTTCCGAAATTTCAACATCATTTATTGCAGAATATGCTATCACCATACTCCGGATATCTGTTCCTGCCGATATTATCAAGTCGTACCACAAATGTAAGCCCCACTGCCTGTGTCGGGTAGTGAACTTTGTATTCAGCAGTGCTGTTTCAAAAGTCTGCTTTACCTGAGTAACACCAAATTGGCGGTTAAGCCGGTCAACTTCGGCAATTCCAAACTTGATTGTGCCATCGGTATTCCTTGAAAAAGTCATATTATCCAGATAATTTTCAAGTGTACGGTTGAATTTTATCCTGATTATTCCAAATTCCATCGCCTGTTTAGGTATAGAACTAATGTCTATGGTTGGCCGTTCGCCTTTAACAACGGTTTCATTTCCATCGTTGGTTGCATTTGTTAGTTTCACCGGTAAAATCCAGAAAAGAGTTAGCATAACTAACCATTTAAACACATAGATTTGTGCGTGTTGCATGTATTTTTTCATTATAATAATTGATAGGATACTGTATTTTTTTTAACAGTACAAAATTATCAAAATGAAAAAACATGAAGTTGTTAAAAAATGCCGAAATGTTGTACCTTTATGACTTATTAAGATTTTCTCTAAACTCTGAAGTGTTTGATCCGGTGTGTTTTTTGAAAAAATTCACAAAATTGGGTATATCGTCAAAGCCGGTTTTAAAAGCGACTTCTTTGACAGATAAGCTGGTATTTACTAAAAGACGTTTAATTTCCAAAATAATTCGCTGGTCAATCAATTGTTTTACAGTTTTACCAGAAAATAATTTCGATATGGAATTAATTTTTTTTTCTGATAAACAAAGCAGGTTTGAATAAAAATCAATCCGGCGGTGAATAAGAAAGTTTTTTTCAATAGTAATTTTCAACAGGTAATATTCATTGAAATATTGTTTATTCGTTATTGTTTCCGTTTGTTTTCGCTTAATTACTTCAATTTTTAACAATATCAATTTCAACATTGTATAAAGAATTTCCTTTCTTAAAACAGGGTTGTTTTCTATATAAAACAAATGATCTTCCCGAAAAAGTTTCAGGATTGGGTATATAAGTTTTTGCTCATTTTCCGATAATTCTACAACCGGGGAAAAATTCAGATTAAATAAAGAATATTGATTTAAAATGCTGATGTCAGTTTCTGAATTGTTAAAAAAATCGGCAGTAAAAGAGATAACATAACCATCTGACAGATAATCAACAATATATTTATGTATTTGATTTTCGGCAATCAGGAAAATTGTACCGGGTTTATAGGTGTATTCATTGAAATCAATATAATGTTTTCCGCAATTTTTGATAAAAATTACAATAGAATAAAATGTAAGCTGATGTGGTAAAAGATATTTCGGGTTGGCTTCAAGAAATCGAAAACACCCATGAAGTGACTCAATTTCTACATCGCTAATCCCTCCCTGATGAAGAAATAAAGTTGGAATTTCGGAATTTTTCCGGTTTTCATTTTTCATTCTTATTCTTTACACTTGTTACTTCACGAAATTAGCCATTTTCTTTAGCTTATGATATTCATTAAAAAAAGCAAATCATATTGCCTGTTAAACCAAGTGCCATAATAACCTTTACTAATCTGAAAACACCTATCAACATCGGTTTTATACGCTAGTTATTATGGCAGTATTCTATTTTTTAATATGAAAGGCATGTGACGAAATTAAACTTACAATTGAAATTACCAGAATTATTGCAATCAAAGCTTCCTTACTGATAAAAACATCTTTTGCTTTTCTTGAATAACTAATTAATGCTTTCCAATTATATGAAATATGTAGAATTGAAAACATTACAAACAATATTCCTGAAATATCATGGACAGACATCCAAAAATGCCCCTCAAGTGTCAACTTTTCAAATTGAAGGATATGAATCATTAATCCACTAAATGGGAGAAATAAGCCGGAAGTAAGCAATGCCGTTGATGTAAATGCTCTTTTATTGAAAGATTTCTTTATCACATTATCGCTCATAATGGTTTGGTTATAGTTGTATTATTTTGACAATAGAAGCAGTTCAAATATTTTTAGACATTGCCCATAAAGGTTGTATAAACTGAACAGACTGCGGTTATTTTTTACAATATGTAAAATTACAATAATATCAATACTTAAATCGGGCAACAATAAAAAAGCCTGCCAGATCACTCCGACAGGCTCTTCAACTAACCCACTTATGAAAACAGCTACAACGCTCTACTTATTAAATTACCGGCGGATTGGGATCCATTACCAGTAAGCCTTCGTAAAAGGCCATCGGCGAACCCTGTTTACACAGGAACCCGAACTTATGGCCTTTATCTTTGTCGATCTCCTCGCCCCAGGTGGTTTCGATGGTCTCAAGGTGTACCAGATTGCAGGGTTCACCGATCAGGTAACGTTTGCTTGAGGCGCAGTTCTGTATGATCACGATCCCCTTGAAGTCAATGCCGAAATTCTGAATCCATTTCTGGACAGCCTTTTCAATACCAGGATAGAACCCTTCTAAACCGATTTCGTATCCGCCGCAGTCCTGGTTGGAACCTTTGAGCTTCTTCTGTGACGGTTTGATCGTTCCCTGGGTCATATAGAAGCTGTGCATGA
>JBAXRP010000312.1:0-4770 GCA_037131145.1 Bacteroidota bacterium | reverse complement strand
ATAACACATATAAAAAAAAATAATATCTTAAAAAAATAACTAATAAATTTAACTGAAGCCATGTTTTCAGAACAAGCAATATAAAGATTGTGAAACTCTCTGTACGTAGTAGAACGAAAAGATCTGTTAAAAATACTACGAAAAAGCTCCGTTTCAAAATCAATTAATTGAATTTTTGATTTTAACGAAGGAAGAAATATGTATGGAGTAGATTCCTCAACCAATACAGCAAATACTTATAATCTGACTTATACAGTTACCGATGATAATAATTGTACAGGAACCGACAATATTACTTTAACTGTTAATCCAAACCCAACGGCCACAATATCAGCGTCTTCAACCGAAGTTTGTGCTGGCGGAACAATAAATTTAGATGGAACAAGTCAGGCTGCCGCATTTGTTACAGGTGTTTGCGCTCTTGCAATTGAAAAAATGAAAAATAAACAATTCGATGCAGATTTATTTACTAAAATTCTGTTTCAGACTGCTTACTCAGATTCCTTTACAATTCAGGAATATGGACATGGAATTATCAATCCAAACAAATTAGTTGAAGCCACTAAACAGTTATTGCTATGAAAAATTACATGGTCGTTTTAATTTGTCTTTTGCTTTTGCAAAACACATTTTCTCAAATTCCATATTATGATGCAATTAAACTCGCCGGTTATATTGAGGCGGGTTCAAAACCTTCAAAGTTCATCATTCCCGGCATCACAAAAGACAGCCTAAAGGAATTAAGAATGAAGGAGTATTGTGAAATAATCAATAGTTATTATAGGAATAAATTTAGAAATTGCTCAGAGGTTCATCAGAAAGTAGCTTCATATAAAATTGATGATAATTTAAACCCCGATTACAATCCTTTTCTAACCTATTACCTCAGTCCGGGATTAGTTCAAAACAATCAACCGATTGTAGATTTGTCCAAAGGACTTTCATCGGCTTTCTCTTCCATCGGTGGCCTCGACGTTACAACTATTGCCGATGGTTTTGCAAAATTCATTGTCAAACGAACAAAACAGGAACTGAGTATTGCTTTCTTTGAAAAATTTAGGAATGACCTCGATAGCTCCAAGGATTTGAAAACATTATTTCCCAATACCGTGAAGCTCTTAAATGCCCTTGACCAGCAGATTTATAATTACAGCGCCTACATTTACAATCTCAGGGAAGCTTTTCGATCGGATATTAATTCCCTCGATGAAAACCTGCCTCGAATAATTGAGAATCATCCTTCTTTATTCAAAAAAGATTTTGAGTTAGGAATTGCTCTTAAATCAGCGTGTTACATCTCATCCTCATTAAAACACGATGTTCATCCTGCAGATATTCTTGATAATTACCCAATGTATTATTTCAAAGATGAGGCAGGAGCCATTCATGATACAATTCTGAAAGGAGCAATTCAATCGCTTCAGCTATTCAGCGAATCACTGAAAGAAACTGATACTTTAAGACACACTTATTGGGTGAGCATGGATCAGATTCGGCAACTGGTCAATAATCAGGATGCTTTACAAATCTATTTGGGACTGGTAATGGAAGTCGCCAAAAATAAATATGATAGTGTGAAATATAGTAAAAATGCCTCTCTGTATGGCATATTATCAAAAGCCAATCCAAAGAAATTTTTCCAAGACTACACGGCATATAAACAATACATATTGACTTTGGGGACAAAATTATCTGAATTGAATAAAATGATTAAGCAATATTCAGCCCCAGTTACCGATTCATTAAAGGTTGAACAATATGCGATGTTTTTTAAAACCTCCGTACAGTTCCTTCAATTTTGCACTAAGGTAAGTACTTTACCTCATTTTGACACTGTTCCGGCATTAAAAGGTCTCGACGGGAAACTAAATAAATATTTTGACATTGCTTATCAAACATGCGATTTGACTACTGCCATTAACAGGAAAAGATATGCCGAAGCAATAAACCATGTTGTGGCAATCTATAACGATATTGTTGTAAAATCAGACTCAAAGGAAAAAGGCGTTTTATCTTCGCTGGCAAAGTACGGTTCGTTCATGTCAAGTATGGTAAATGCGAAAAACTCAAATGAAGTTGAAGCCAGCATCGAGGCGGTTGCTCTGCCAACCGGATCTGCACGGATGAAAAGGGAAACGCCATTTAACGTTGCGCTAAACGCTTATTGTGGGCTGTTTATGGGATTTGAACGAATAAAAGGCATTGACCAACCCTGGACATGGCAGTATCAAAAGATAAATACTTTTGGGGTCACTGCCCCAATTGGCATCTCCATCAGCAGGGGTCATTCTGTGTTTTTTTTCGGCACGGGAAAAACCGGATGGAAGGATAACAAATATGGTTGGTCGTCATCAATGTTTTTATCCGTTATTGATATTGGCGCAATAGCTGCCTTCAGGTTTAACGACGACAGCACTCAAAATATTCCGACTATTCAACTTCAGGATATTATTTCGCCGGGAATTTTCTTCTCGCTTGGGATTGCAAAAACTCCATTATCGGTAAATATCGGATGGCAGATGGGTCCCCTATTAAGAGCTGTTAGCGCCACTGAAAACACTTATAGCAGCAAATATACCAGAATCAGTATTTCCTTATGCGTTGACATACCAATTTTCAATTTCTATTCAAAACCAAAAGAATAATTTTCATTGTACACCTTCATTTAACCGCCATTTTTATCGTACAATCCATAAATGAATCTGAAAACATCAATACAAAAAGCTTATGTGTTTCACAGAAAATACCGTCAAAAATTTACACAAATGGAACTGGGATGGCGACGTCATCATCCACAATCCAATTGTACCATCATCAAGACCTGCCGTTGGCGAAGCTCCCGGCGATGAATATGATATTGACGTCAGAGAATTCATGGTAACCGAGAAAAATGCGCTGATACAACGCGTTTTGAAAAAAGATATTGAGCGATTCATCCGGGTTGAACTTAAAGGACGACCAACATTTTTTCGTTCTAAAAAGGAACGTTCATTTGATTACCGGGCGCATGTAATCCTGGCGTGGGTTTCCGAAAATATCGCTTATCTCGACAGGGAGGCGAAGGATTCATGGCAGTTTCCTGATGAAACGATCCATCTGAAAACCGGCGATTGCGACGACCGCGCTTTGCTTCTCGCTTCCCTGCTGATCTCCTCGGGCATAAGTACATTTAACGTCCGGGTAGCGCTGGGACAGGTTGAAATGACCGGAAACGGCAAAACTGAAAAATTTGACCATCTATGGGTGATGTACAAGTCGGAATCAGGACACTGGACATTGCTGGAACCATTGGTTTCTTCAAATCCCGATATGGATCGCGAGGCGTTGGCAAAACTTCCCGGAAGCGAAGATTGTTTCGGGATCGAGGATATTGAGATCGAGACTGAGTATGTCCCGCATTATTTGTTCAATGATTGTCATTTGTGGGGCGTGTTAATTCCCGGAAAACAGCAGAATTTCCAGAAAGAGTTGATCAACCGGAAAAACCGCAGTAAATGGTCAAGGTTCAATCCGAAATTTGCCGGGGAAGTCCATCGCGGTATTTTAAGGGCAGCATTGAATCAAGCTCCGGCAGAAATGCAAAAAGCGATTGACCGGTATTTCAGCAGGGCAATCCTTGGGTTTATCGGACCCATTGTTGACGACTTCGACCGCGGGAAATACAACCCACTGATCCACTTCGACAATTGCTTCATCACTGAAAGCTGGGATCTGGTAAACCAGCGCCTGGCAAAATTCAAAAGCAATGGAAACCCGGATGACTTTTTCTGCGCCGCCCATTCAATCGCCGATTTTTATGCCCATACCTCTTATGTTCATTTTGCCACGATCGTTCAGCAACCTGACGAAAAGAAAGATTATCCTGTACTATTTGATCCTAAAAACCCCGCTTTTGACCACATTCCCTCATATTATCCGGCACAATCCCCGGAGGTTGGTTTCGATTTAACCGGAAGCCAGTTCACCGTGAATAAAAAGTACTGGAAAGGCGGCGATAAATCGGCAATTGCAAAGTATTGGGATGGCAAGATCATTTCCGGTCGTTACGCGCAACCGGACGACACTTGGTCGGGCGTGGAATCGTTCGTTACGGAGGGAATTCTATCTGTAATCCCGAAGGAGCTTCTGAACAGCCCGGATTTCGATAAGCGTGGATGGGCGCCTCATCATAATGAAATCGCGGTTGACAATCAAAAAATCCCGGCAAGCCATGTACTATACAACAATTCCAACAATGACCGCCTGAACAGGGGAAATTTCAAAAATCAGTTGAAATGGCGAACTAATGCGGCAATTGAGCATATCCGGAAGGCATTCAACGAGAACAGGAAGCCGTAAGATTTTTCAAATTTAAAATGGACACTTTATGGATGCAATCATCGAGGCGATTTTAAAACTGATACCTTTCAGTAAAATATTTATCACCATTGGTTGCAGCCCGGAAATCAGCGCAGGATTGTCGGCGCTTCTATCGGCAATTTTGCTCTCTGCACTAATTTGGGGAGTGAAAAAAATTCAAAGAAACTATCTGAATACGAAAATAACCAAAGACAAGTCGCTTGATTTCGACTACCCGAAAGTAAAGCAGTCGCTTGACCTGTTCATCCCTACCCGGTTCCAGAACTATTCACCCACCAAGGAGGAAGAGCCGCTTTTCAGCCACAGGTTTGTGTCGAAGAGCAAATTGATTCCGTTTTTCATAAAAACAGCTTTCAACGAAAAGAAGGTGATTGACAAGTTTTACCTCATACTGGCTGACTCCGGAATGGG
>JBAXRP010000311.1:0-4848 GCA_037131145.1 Bacteroidota bacterium | reverse complement strand
CTAGGCTCATTTGTAATTTTTTTTTCATGGGGACTGAGTTTAGGTTCGACAAAAGGATTTTTTCCGGGAGTTAAAACATTAATTCATATTTCACCGCAGGGTTGTAACTAATGACAAATGTAATTACAAACCTAATCCATATTTGCTAGGCGCTCATTTATTTGCTACGGCATTAACTGAATATGGAGATATTTAACTACGGCATCACAAACTAATACACTTATTATCAATACTTAAAAACGCGAGAAAAAATTATGGATGTTTACATCCGCAGGAATACCAAGTTTTTTACGTAACCTGTTCCGGGTGGATTCAACGCTCCGCAGTTCGCGGAATGTGATGGAGGCAATGTCTTTAGTGGATAACCCAAGTTTTAATAACGCACACATTTTCCGGTCATTGAGTGAGAGATCGGGGAACTCGGCCAGCATATTTTTCTCAAATGATTGATGAACTTTCTCAAAATAATGGCGGAATTCTTCCCAGTCATTTCCTGAGGAGAACTGGTGAAGACCCGAGATCGTTTTCCTGATACGCTCTACCATTGATTTATCTTTCGTATTCATTTCCAGGAGAATATGCTTCAAATCTTGAACCGTCCTCGAAATAAATTCATTATTCCTTGCGAGATTCAATGCGTACGATGTAAGCTGACGGTTGCTGTTATCAAGTTCGACCTGAAGAGTGCGTTCCGTTTGCAGAAGCATTTCCTTCTCTTTTTGATGAAGTTCTTCTGTTTGCCTGGCGATCAGTTCGTTATTTTCCTTTTCCCTCCTGCGAAGCCGTTGAATATTGAAAAGAAACAACGCTAATACGAGAAAAAGGATAAGCGCTGCCACCAGAACGATCTTCTGCCTTTGAATGGCCAGTTTTTGCAGATCGATCTGTTGTTGAAGAATCTGATTGTTCTTTTCTTCATTGATGACTTTGTAAACAGATTGGATTTGTTCAATCCTGTCAAGACTGTTGACCGCTTCGAGGGAATCATTCAACTTGACGTATGTTGAATATAACTGCACCGCTCTGTCATTGTCACCGATTTTACTCTGGAACATTGCGGCATCCTGTAAAACCATGATTTTCAGGAAAGGATTCCCCAGTTCTTCTGCTAATTTTTGAGCGGCGACGAGGTAAAAAGATGCCGAATCGTTCAATTTCATGGACTGGAACAGGGAGGACATTGCGAGGTAGGAATGGATCAGCGCGTCGGAATAGGATTTCTCTTTCTGTAGTCCAGAAGATTGTTGATAATAAGAGAGCGCAACATGATAATTTCCCATGTCCTGGTACAATCTCCCGATGTTGTTGTAGATAATGGAAAGATCATAGAAATTCCGGTCAATATCCAGTTGATTAAGGGCAATAAGCGCGTATTCGAGCGCTTTGGATGGTTGCTTTGATACCTGGTAAATTCCGGCAAGATTGTTATAATTATTAAACAGCTCCGTTTTGATGTTGAATTTTTTATTGATCCTGATAGCTTTTTTAAAAAGTTCCTCGGCTTTGGGGAATTGATTCCGGTTGAAATAGAGTTTCCCCAGGTTATTATAAATTTTGGCTTTCCCCTCCTCGTAATCAATTCTATTAGAGATTGAGAGGGAGTTCATGTAAAGCGCCAACGCTTCATTCCATAGACCTGTTTCTTCATAAATTGCTCCGATGATGTTTAGCGCAGCCGATATGCGTTTTTGCTTTTCCAGCGACTGGTCGGGGGAAGATTCAAGGTAAGCTCGAAGATCATTGAAAATTTCGAGGGCATAAGCATGTTTTCCCTGCTTCAGCAGGTTGAGCCCGATTTTCCAGGTCAGATCTTCTGCAGTTTTGAAATCAACAGCTCCGCCATGGATCCGAAGCAGTGAATCAAGGATTTTGTTGTTTCCCTGTTCTGTTTTCAAAGACGAAACCGAACCGTAATATATCATTTTCGCTTTTTCAAAAAACGAAAAATCAGTTCCTCCAGCCAGTGATAACTTTCCGGATAGGCTTGACAACATTATAACTACAAGAATAAACCTCATACATTAATGATAATCCCCTCGACATCCTTACCGGGGCATAAATTGCAGCTTATGATACTTCATAACATGGTTGGCAATTTACTCATAATTTTAATCACGACTGAATTTTCCGTTCTCGCTTATACCACGAAATTAGCAATTTTCAGGCACAGCCAATTATACATAACCACCACCGAAAAGCGACCTGATATTGATTCCCGATGAGATTAAACTCGGAGAGACCTGATTTCTAAAAAATATTAACAGATGAAAATAATTTGTTGCCATAAATAAAAAAGTTCTAATTTTGCATACCGGTCGTTCAGTATTTTAATTATGAAAGATACAAGAGAATATATTATTGACGAAGCTTACAAGCTGTTCCTGACCAGGAGCTATGAAGCCGTATCAATCAGCGATATAAGCAATGCTATTGGTTTTACGAAAGGGGCGCTTTATCATCACTTCAAAAACAAGGAAGAACTTTTTCGCGCCGTAATAGACAAGCATTTTCCTTTGACGAACATGTCGCTTGATGATCAGAACATCAGCCTGAAAGAATATACTGAAGAGTGCATTGATCACATCCACAAGTTATTGAAGGAGACGATCACCAACAATGAAGAATTCACCCCAGTTAACTTTTTAGCGCTTATTGCCGATAGTTTCAGACATTATGAAGGATTTGCAGAAAAAAAATCGCTTATTATTGATACCGATGTAGAGAAAGCAAAGGTGATCATCGGCAATGCGATAAAACGCGGCGAAATCAGGGGTGATATTGACATCTCGGTTGTTGCCATGCAATATTTATCATTAAGTATCGGCCTGGCTGGCGATTTTATTCGGAACAATTCTGTCGAATCAGCTATCAAATCATTGAAAGACCAGCTTACCCAATTGTATAACCTTCTAAAGAAATAATTTTTTTTATGCTGAAACATACCGTCCGTTTAGTATGTTACGTAACAATCTATCAATAAATTAACAGAGTCATTAACATGTCAAACACTGAAAAATGAAGAAGATGATCATTCCGGCAATAGCAATGTGTATGCTAACCGCCTGCAATCCCAAAGAAAACAAAGAAGCCCTTCCTTCGGCGAAACCAATAAAAGTGACTACCGTAATGGTGAAACAGGAAAAGGTTGTTACGGCTTTACGTTATAGTGGAACCACCGAAGCATATCAGAGTATTCCCCTCAACTTTCAAACAACCGGAACCGTTGAAGAGGTATTGGTCGAAGCCGGTGACATAGTAAATAAAGGACAGTTGCTCGCCACGCTTGATCCCACCGATGCAAAGAGCATGTATGACATCACGCTTTCACAGTACCAGCAGGCCAGGGATGCTTATGACAGGCTGAAGTCGGTGCACGACAATGGAAGCCTGCCCGAGATCAAATGGGTGGAGATGGAGTCCAAACTTGACCAGGCCCAGTCATCCCTTGACCTGGCGAAGAACAACCTTGGAAAATGCAAACTGTATGCTCCTGTGAATGGGATGGTAGGGCGACGGAACATTGAGCCGGGGATGTCTTCAATATCCATTGCTTCGGCTCCTCTTGAACTTGTGGATATA
Source organism: Bacteroidota bacterium (assembly GCA_037131145.1). GTDB lineage: Bacteria > Bacteroidota > Bacteroidia > Bacteroidales > FEN-979 > CAIVAT01. The sequence goes on along the minus strand of JBAXRP010000311.1, from coordinate 1,269 downwards.
AAGCAGGTTTATGTGAAGATCTCGGTTCCGGAAAATGAAGTGACCAGGATCGCCAAAGGAATGAAAGCAGGAATAGTTGTTTCTGCACTGGATGATAAGGAATTCAAAGGGGAGGTTGCCAATATCAGTCCTGTTGCCGACAGGATCTCCCGCACTTACGAAGCGAAAATTCTTGTGCCGAACCCGGGGCTTGCCCTGAAACCGGGCATGGTTTGCGATGTAAAAATGGAAACGGCTATGGAAAAGGAGGTTATACTGGTTCCTTACCAGAGTGTATCAAAGGACAATGAAAACAGGGTGTTTGTGTTCCTCGTCAACCCGGAAACAAAACGGGCAAGGAAACAGATCATCAAAACCGGGCAGTATCAGGACACAGGTCTGGAAGTGATCTCCGGGCTGGAAGCGGGACAGATCATTGTAAACGGGGGTAAAGAAAAATTGTCGGACAACTGTTTAATCGCCTGGTAATATGGAAAGGAAAAATAAATTCAATGTGATTGAAAAGGCGATGCGCAACAACAACATTGTTGTGATTATTACCATAGCTATAATCATTGTGGGAATTGTTGCGCTTATCAAAATGCCCCGTAATGAGTTTCCCACCTTTACCATCCGCCAGGGAGTTATCGTGGGAGTTTACCCCGGGGCGACTTCTGCGGAAGTGGAAAAACAACTGACTACCGTTGTCGAAAATTATATTTTCGGCTATCAGGAGGTGAAAAAAACCAAAACTTATTCCTATTCCCGTGAAGGAATCATGTACATTTTCGTGGAGTTGAACGATAATGTAAAAAACGCCGACCAGTTCTGGTCGAAATTAAAGCATGGTCTGGCCGAGATCAAAATGACTCTGCCTACGGGAGTCCTTGCCCTGATTGCCAATACAGATTTTGGCGATACATCGGCATTGCTCATCACCTTGTCATCCGATACCAGAAGTTATAAAGAACTTGAGGAGCAGTTGAAAAAACTTGAAACCGGGATCCGCAAAATCCCTGCAACCTCTAAAGTCAAGCATTTCGGGCTACAGAAAGAAAAAATCTTTGTAAATGTCAGACCAGAGCTGCTTAACGAATACAATATCAAATCATTGTCACTTCTGGGTTCCTACCAGGCCAACGGTATGGTTAGCTATGCCGGGAAACTGGATGACGGTAGCGCCGTCATGCCTGTTCACTTTCCGCCCAATTTTGAATCAGAAAAAGATCTGGCAGAACAGATCGTTTATTCCGACCCCAACGGCAATATAGTAAGGCTGAAAAATATTGC
>JBAXRP010000310.1:0-4869 GCA_037131145.1 Bacteroidota bacterium | reverse complement strand
CCGAATACCTCGGTATTCATCTTGCCGACATCAACCTGGATCTTAAAAACGACTATAATTACCTGTATGATAATTATGTCGGGCTTAATGGCACCATGACACTGGAGGAGATACAACTGACACCCCAGTATCAGGATTTCATAACTAAAATTCCGTTTTTGTACGATGGTTATTGTTCAACTCCGGGTATTGGCGCTGATTATGGATATCCCTGGTTGCTTTACCTCTTTGCAGGACATACAATAGATGAAGTAAAGTTGCTGGCTCATGAGGCGATTTCTTATGAGCTTGCCAACCAGTTAAGCAAACAGACTTTGCAATCACCGGCCGATTTTCAGACAAATGCCGGTGTTGTCAGCTATTCATATAAAACCGGATTGCGGGTTTTTCCCGAGATGCAGGACTTGATTGCAACCTTTAATGCGCATGGCATTGAAGTTTTTATCGTTTCGGCAAGTTATAAGCCTGTGGTAGAAGTGTTTTCAGGAACAGGGAACTTCGGCTACAATGTGCCTTCACAAAATGTGATAGCCATGGAACTTGCATTGGGCGGCGACAGCAAAATTTTGCCTGAATATAAAAGCGGATGGGTAAAAACGCAAAGGCAGGGCAAAGTTGATGCCATCAACCTGGTCATAAAATCAGGACTGGGCAAAAACCGGGATCCACTGTTTTCTGCCGGCGACAGCGATGGCGATTATGAAATGTCGACCAGCTTTCCCGGCATGAAATTAACGCTAATCTGGAACAGGGTAAAAGGCGGGGATATCGGAACGCTTTGCCGCCAGGCTTTTGACGAGATGAACAATGCCAATCCACGGTATATTCTTCAGGGGCGCAATGAAAATACAGGCATGGTCATTCCATCCTCTGAATCAATTCTTTTTGGAAAAACCAAACCACAACTACTCTATGAATAGGCTAAAACAGGATTGATGAAACTGCCTTTTAGGAAATGAAAACCGGACTGACTGTAAATAAACGCTGGCTTTGGCTTCATGATGATATAGCAATTTTAGTGTAATGAATCCATTTGAACCATTGGCTCACGAAATTGAAATTTGCGCCTCGGGCAACACTATCCTTCTCAAAAGTAAAATTCCCATTCCGCGTTGCTGGATAAAAGTCAGCGATTCAGCCGGGAAAATTGTATTTAAGAAGATTGAGGAAGATTTGACCGAAACGACAATATCTTTAAATGACGAAGGAGGAATTTATCAGGTTACCCTGATTACCGAAAAAAACTTTGCAACAAAGACGGTTTTCATGGAATGTGCGTAACAAAGAATTGATCTTTTTGTGTTAAAAAGGTTGCAAGTGTTATAACAAAGATAATTCTTAAATAATTAATTTTTGTGCCAATTTGATTCAGTACATTTTATGACTTTTTCGCCTGGAGCGAGCCGTATAATCTTTGGGTCAATTATAAAGCCGGAACAAACCCCACTTTTGCAGAAGCAAACGGAAGCGCCACATTTGAATTGGGGCATGGATATTTGTGTGACTATAAAACCAGTTCAACCAAATTATTTGCCGGCGCACTGAATGTTGCCGACATTCCGGTTTCCGTCCTTACAATTTCTTCCGGTACGAACAGCGGCTGGCATCTTCTGGGCAATCCTTTCACCTCGGCAATTCCCTGGTACACAGGTTGGACAACGTCTGGCATTGGCGGGGTCGCGAACATCTGGAATGAGGCCGGACAGAGTTACACGCCCATCAACGCAGGTGGGATTATTCCTGCGGGCAACGGATTTATGGTACAGGTAACCACTGCCTCCGGTTCGCTCACCATTCCGGCAGCCCAACGCATTCACAGCGCCCAGTCGTGGTACAAAAGCAGCGATTATCCGGTAATTAAGCTGTTTGCCCACAACCTCGATAATCCCTCTTTTCAGGAAAGCCAGGTAAGGTTCAACCCGGCTTCGACCACCGGCTTCGACGTTGAGCACGACGGTCATTTCCTTCCGGGATATGCCCCGTTGTTTTACTCGGTAATGACGGGCGAAAAAATGATAGTTAACAGCTTGCAGGAGGTTACGGCAGAAACAGTGATCCCCTTCACCTTCATCAAAAATGAGGGTACGAATTTTACGATCGAAGCAACCAGCATGGAAACACTGCACCCGGCAGTCACTGTTTGCCTGAAGGACATTAAACTTGGGATCGACTACAACTTGTCGGAAAACCCTGTTTATGCGTTCACTTCCACAACTGGTGATTTACCGGCACGGTTTGAACTGCATTTCGGAAGCGTGGGAATCAATGATTTGCCGGCAGCGCAACCCATCATCGCCTGGTATTATGGCGGCGCTTTAACCGTAAAAAACGTTGAAGGACTCACCAACATTGGCATTTTCAACATCCGGGGGCAGCAGTTGCAGAATTTTCAACTGGACGGCAGCGGGTTACAAACGGTGCAGCTCAACCTTCCGGCAGGCGTTTATTTTGCCCGGATTGTGAATGATGGCAGGATGAAAACTGTGAAAATAATTGTTCGGAAAATTTAAAATAAGCCTGCGAAAAGTAAATGTTTTTGGCAAAAGCCAATCGGGAAAGCTGATTATCAATTGCCACGGTCTTAAGGTCGTGGCAATTCAATTTGGTGAAATACAGGGATTTAGTCTTGTATTAATCCGTGATTTATGAGGATTTCCTTTATTTCATCCTGACTTATTTGCGCCATTTTTGATAAAATCTCAATAGAGATTCCTGCTTTGAAGCCGTTAACAATCATAAGTTCAACGCCTTCAGTCTTTCCTTCGATCTTTCCTTCAATCTTTCCTTTAACAATTCCTTTAACAATTCCTTCTTCGCGCCCTTCTTCTTTTGCAGTGTTTATGGCATCCCTGTCTCTCGCTGTGTTGATTAAAAATTTGTCATACACTTTTCGTTCCTGGTCGCTCATGTTTATTTCCGCAAGTTTTTTTTCGGCTTTATCTATATTTTTAGACTTTGAACCTTCAGCAACTTCGTTGTTTTTGAAAATGTAAATCCATTCGTCAATTTTTCTTTGTATGATATTCTTGTACCGCTCAACGGTAATCAGGTAATATTCGGGAAAGATGTTTTTTTCCACAAATTTGTATCTGGGCTCAAGACTTCCAAGTAATTCAACCCGTTTCTTTACAATAAGTTTACTGTTGGTATTGATTCCGAAAAAATCATTTGTTCCATAATAAATATAGTCATCGCCGAACCCCAGATTAAAATACATTATGCTGATCGAAATCACCTTGCTGATATTGTGGAAATCCTCTCCAAGTTTCTGGTGTTCAACAATAATTTTTGAAGAACTATATAATAAACTTTCGAGATAGTCGGTTTCTCTGGTATTTTGAATCTCGATATATATTTTCCGGTTTTCTGAATCCTGTACCAACAGGTCAACACGATTATATTTATCTTCCTCTCCTCCCTGATTAGTTTCACTTTCGATGATGTTCAGAATTTTGATATTATCATCTTCAAGCAAAGCGGCGAGAAAACCTTCCAGCACATCGAAATTGGCTTTATCGCGAAGTATCGTTTTCATCGCCCAATCGAAACGGATTAACTTGTTTTTGCTCATCTCCCCAAATTTTTACTACTGCAAATTTACTGTTTTATTGGGGGTTATCAAATGGCTTTCATAAAATCTACCTATTTTTGTACTGATCAAAACTGACAATAAAATGAAAAACCTGATACGGTTCGATTGGGCGGTAAAGAGGCTTTTAAGAAACAAAGCCAATTTTGGCATTCTTGAAGGTTTTTTATCGGAATTGATCGGAGAGGACGTCAAAATCGAAAGCATCCTCGAAAGCGAAAGCAATAAGGAAGATAAATACCAAAAATTCAACAAAGTTTATGCGCTTGTTCAGAACAGCAAAGGCGAATTGATCATCATCGAAATACAAAACAACCAGGAACACGACTATTTGTTGCGTATTTTATTCGGCGCCTCCATCTTACTCGTGAACAATATTGACGAGGGAATGAATTATGCCCAGATTAAAAAAATCATATCCATAAACATTGTTTATTTCGATCTGGGGCAGGGCGACGATTACGTTTACCGCGGCACAACCGAGTTTAAAGGCATTCATAACCACGATATTTTAAAACTATCCAAAGACCAGGAAAGTTTATACCACACCGAAAACATTTCAAAAATCTATCCCGAATATTACGTCATAAAAGTCAATCAGTTTAATGATGTAGCCAAAGACGCCTTGGATGAGTGGATCTATTTTTTCAAGAAAGATGAAATAAAAGACGAGTTTAAAGCCAAAGGGCTGAAAGAGGCTAAAAGGCAATTAGACGTTATGAAACTTAGCGACGAAGAACGAAAAGAATACCGTAAATATATCGAACAACAACGCTACGAAAGAAGTTTGATAGTTTCCAATCACAAAGTAGGAAAGTTTGAAGGAATTGAAGAAGAGCGTAAAAGGCAAGAAGAAAATCGGCGACTGGAGAAAATTGAAATAGCAAAAAAACTCCTTCATTCCGGGGTTGATATTGACATTATCATCAAATCAACCGGGCTTTCCAAGGAAGAAATTCAGAAATTAAATGAGACATAAAACAATTAAAGTCTGATTGTTGGAAATATTGTATTATTTTCGTCGTGTTGTTCTTTTCGTTTTTTAAACTCTCCATGTATGAAAAAACCAATCACCCTCTTCCTCGCGCTTATACTGGCAACCATGCTGAGCGCAAACAACATCAACGTTTCCAATGTCAAACTTACCGGACAGAACACCACCGATGATTTTGCCATGGTGCAATTTGATATTTCGTGGGATAACTCCTGGCGCGCCGCCTCAGCGCCTTACAACTGGGACGCCGCCTGGGTTTTTGTGAAGTACCGAATTAAAACGGCAA
>JBAXRP010000309.1:0-4871 GCA_037131145.1 Bacteroidota bacterium | reverse complement strand
ACAACTCCGACAACACCCATCAGCTCGATCTCGCGGAGACGAAGCGGTTGCTGCTGAAGCTGGAGGGGATAAGGAGGGATTGCGGAACGTAGGACGAGGGACGAGGGACGAGGGACGAGGGACGAAGTATCGCGCGCCCCAACAGTTTCCGTCACTTCGCGCCTCGTACTTCGTACTTTTTTTGCATCCAGTTACCAAACAGCTTTCGTTACAAACGAACAAATCTTAACTTTGTAAACGAAAACCCTCAATTTTGTACACAAAATATACAATAGAACAAGTCGTTAACTCACAAAGTGAACGATTACTCCGGTTAGCTCCAGGCCTGCCCCGCGAACTAACGCTGCCCAAGGATCTGTCATCTCATGCACTGATCATTTCGGGAATCCGTCGTTGCGGAAAGAGTACACTTTTGCAGCAAAGTTAGGTATGGTCTGAAAAACATATCCGTTATGCAGCAACTGGCGCTCTGGCTGATAACCAATGTCGGTAAACCTATCACAGGGAATAGCCTGAGGAAAATATTCGGAATTAATTCGTCATCGAGTATGATGGACTATTTATCCTATTTTTCCGATGCTTACCTTTTCTTTTTCATTCCCCGGTTCAGCTACTCCAGGAAAGCACAACTCGTCAACCCTAAAAAAGTTTACTGTGTCGACAACGGATTGGTGGATATTAACTCGGTTTCTTTCAGCGACGATTCGGGAAGGCTCCTTGAGAACATGGTCTTTATGCAGTTGCGTCGCCATAGCCACGAAATTTATTACTTTTCGGAAACCAAAGAGTGTGACTTTGTACTCTTTTATCAGGGAAAGCTGAAAGGTCTCTTTCAGGTTTGCCTGGCGCTGGATCAGAACAATACCGACCGTGAAATTTCCGGGTTAGCAGCAGCAATGGATTTCTTCCGCATAAACGAGGGGTACATTGTCACCCTGAACCAGACTGAGACTTTCAGTATCAAAGAAAAAACCATCTACTGCCTCCCCTTTTGTAATCTGATGAATAGTAAAATGGCAATACTATAAAAAAATCATCTCATTCTCCAATATTCAAATCCATTGGTGACCTTTGCGAAACATCAATAGTTTACAGGCCAACCTGTTAGGGGTGGTAAATATAACATTGATTAGTTGTGTTAAGTATCTTAAAATTATTCGTGAATTCGTGGCATATTTTTTTATTTTTCGGAGTGGTCTCAAAACCACAGAATTTCATCAGGTTATATGAAATATCTGATCTTGAAATTGTACTACTGCCGAAGGCGTTGAGCGAGAAGGTAATGGTTTCCCGCTCCCGGAACCTCAACGGCACCGGAACCGTGCCCTGCGGCACCCGCTACGGCAACGTGATGGCCTCCCGAGGCTCGGTAATCCCCCTCTTTGTGGATCAGATCAAGGCCGGCAAACCCCTGATTAGAGAAGTACGAATTACGAACGACGAAGTACGAAGTATCGCACGCCCCAACGGTTTCCTTCACTTCGTCCTTCGTCCCTCGTCCTTCGTACTTTTTTTCATCCCTCCCACGCACTGATTTTACCGTTTTACCACCTTACCGTTTTACCACTTTATCAACAAGGTTGTTTGCTCAAAATTCTAAATTCGTCATAAGGTTAATTCGCACTCCGATCACTTGCCCCGTGCCTTTAGGCCGGGGGGGGGGGGAGGGTTAAGCGGTTCTCCGGGCTTTAGCCCAAAATTTTCATTCGTTTTTTCGGGCTAAAGCCCGGTAAAAGAGTCAGCCGTTACCTATACCCCGGCCTAAAGGCACGGGGTAACTGAAATGTTCTGGCCGGGAAACTCAAATTGTTTTATCCAACTTCAGGATGCAGCTTCTCCGAAAGCCAAAATCTTGCAGATCGTCAATGTGCAAACTTGTTTATTGCTAAAATTCAACTTATTTTTGTGGGGTAATTTGAAACCAAAATGATAAAAAGATCAGATCTTTTAGCGGTAATTGATTCTCAAAAAGAACGCCTCGAATCGTCATCAAATGATTTGGAAAGGGATTTATTGAAAACTTTACCCTCGGATTTGTCGCAACACGCATTAATCATATCAGGAATTCGCCGCTGTGGAAAGAGTACCTTGCTCAGGCAAATGATCAAAGAAGGAAGTAATGACACATTCTATATAAATTTTGACACCCCAAAGCTCTACAATTTTGAGCTCAGTGATTTTGAAATTCTCGATCTGATCATTGCCGAAAAAGGCTTTGGAAGACTTTTTTTCGATGAGCTGCAGATAATTGATGGCTGGGAATTGTTTGTCAGGCAAAAACTTGATGAGGGATATAAAGTATTTGTAACTGGTTCAAATGCCACACTTTTAAGCCGTGAGTTAGGCACCCGGCTAACAGGAAGACACATTACCAAAGAACTGTTTCCGTTTTCATTTCAGGAATTTACCAACTTCCGGCATTTGGGACCAGATAAGGATGCCCTGATTAAATACCTTGATTTGGGTGGCTTTCCCGAGTTTATCAAGCACAATAATGCAGATATATTAACCACACTGTTGGAGGACATTTTATACAGGGATATTGCCATAAGGTACAACATCCGCGATGTAAAATCACTGAAACGGTTGTTGTTATATTTAGTGGCAAATGTGGGAAACCTGGTTACGGCTACAAAATTGACCCAATCGCTTGGGATTAAAAGTTCAGCAACCATATTAGACTATTTCTCGTTCTTTGAGCAAACCTATTTATTAAACCTAATGCCCAGGTTTTCATATTCATACAGGGCGCAATTGGTAAATCCACGTAAAATATATGTGATAGACAATGGGTTGATAAATGCAGTGACTCCTTCGTTTTCGAAAGATTATGGAAGAAAATTGGAGAATGTCATCTATTGGTCATTGCGGCAACAGAACAAAGATTTATTTTATTTTAGTGAAACCGGATCGGAATGCGACTTTGTTGTTTGCCGGAACAATGAAGTTGAGGAACTTGTACAGGTTTGTTATGATCTTACCAATGAGAATGCGGCCAGGGAGCAAAAAGGTCTTTTAGAGGCAATGACCTTTTTCAAAAAAGACAAAGGCACCATTATTTCACTGAATCAGTCCGATGAAATAAGCAATGCAGGTAAACATATCCGTGTTATACCGGCATTTAAGTACCTTGTTGAACAGTAATCCCCCTCTTCGTGGATCAGATCAAGGCCGGCAAACCCGTCATTAGAGAAGTACGAAGTATCGGGTTGCCGCTGCTTTTCTGCATAACAGGTTGATTAGCAAATCCTCCCCTCTCCTTGAGGAGATAATGGCACTAATATAAAATAATATTTATTATCTTTGGCGAAACTTTAAACCCAAAGACCATGACACCGAACCAATCACTGCAGAAAAGCAATCTTTTAAGAGAGTACCTAAGGACCGATTATCTACAAGGCATTTGCAATGTTTTTCCACATGAAGTAATAGATAAGTATGACTCATCGGGCACAAGGGATAGGATATACAACAGTGAGAACACGATTTTGACCATGATAAACTCAGCCATACAAGAGGATAAAACGCTTCAAAATGCCGTAAATATTTTTGGTCGAATTCATCAAAACCATTCTGTGCGCATAATGAATGATGCAGAATCATCAATTGAAATGGAGAAACAGGAAGATTTGAAGAACATTGAAGTTCGGAGAGGCCCAAAGAAAAAGTACAAGTTAAAAGTCCCCAAGAGCAAGGTTTCTGAAATATCTGTAAATACGGCTGCATATTCAAAAGCCCGGAAGCGTGTTAGCTTTGAATTGCTACATGAGATATTTAAAAAGACCAGCGAGAATAAAGATTCCGCGTGTTGGTGGCATGGGATGAAAACCTATATAACGGACGGGACTTATGTTCAAATGCAGGATAGCGAAGAACTTCGGAAACTGTATAATGTAAGGCATACCGCAGAAGAAAAAAACACGGACAACTATCCCCAGGGGCTTGTCCAGACAATTATAGAGCAAGGCAGCGGACTTATTCATGATTACGCATTATCAAACAGGCATACATCTGAACTCTCCCTGATTTACCAATTAATACCAGACATTCCAAAAGGCAGTCTTTTGCTGGCGGATGATTTATATAACTGTTATGCAATATTTGCATTGGCCAGAAAATATGGCTTTGATTTGATTGTTCCAGGCAAAAGGGTGAAAAACTATACGGTAATTGAAGTGATCGCAAATAATGATGAAATAGTTGAAGTCAAAAAAAACGAGCATCCTAAATGGCTGCCGAAGGGTGAATCTTTGCCAGATAAATTATTACTTAGGCGAATATCTTTTTTGTCGCCGGATGGAGTTGGCATCATGGTACTATACACCACCTTGTTAGATAAATATATTCCCGGATGCGAAATTATCATTAAATATTTTACGCGGTGGGATATTGAAATAACCATTCTGGAAATAAAGGAAATTATGGATATAAATGTGCTTAGAGGAAAAACAGATGATATTATCCGAAAGGAACTGGTCTCGGCATTCATTGCGTACAATCTGATACGAAAAGTAATAATGCAGTCCACCAAAGAGACTGCTTTTTCCCCCAAAGCAAATATCATTCAAGAATTCTTTAAGAACAATAAGGACATTCTTATTGACAGAAAAGGCAGAGTTTACAACAGATGGTCTCCAGGTAGATATGCAAAAACTGCAAACCAAAATTCTTAAACATATCATAAAAAGAAAATCTGGCAGAAAGTATCCAAGAAGAACCAAGAAAGGTGCATATAGAAAATATAAATAATTCTTATATTAGTGCCATTACTTGAGGAGAGGGGCCGGGGGTGAGGTGGTGTAAGCCTGCAACCCCGGCAACACCCATCAGCTCAACCTGGAGGAGACGAAGCGGCTGTTGCTGAAGCTGGA
>JBAXRP010000308.1:0-4907 GCA_037131145.1 Bacteroidota bacterium | reverse complement strand
GCCATTTTCATCGTATATTTGCTTATACCTCAATCCATCATTTTATGAAAACAAATATATCTTTTCTTTTTTTCTGGCTCCTTTTTGGGGTAACGGGATTCGCACATGGCGTAGCCATAAAAGACGCAACTCTTGGAATTTATTTTAAAATGCTTTCTACTTCGCAGGAAGTGACTGTTTTTGGTCAGGTTGCCACGATCAAAACCACGCAGGTTTTTCAAAACCTTACCGGTTCCGCCACTGCTATCAAATATGCATTTCCTTTGCATGAAGAAGCCAGCGCCACTTCGCTGCGATGGAAAATTGATACTACATGGTTCACCGCAATTTTTACTCCGGCTCCACAGGATACGACACTTCCGGGAGGAGGAAGTCCGGTTGCAAGCCTACTCACTTATCTTGGGAATACGCCGCTTTTCTTCGGCGTACCTGATACAATCGCTCCCAACGATTCCCTTACGGTTGAACTGACCTACGTTGAACTACTGCCATACAGTTTCAATGTTGTGCAGTTTGATTATCCCAACAAATATTCCCTGATTCAGTCAACGATAATAAACCACCAGCGCCTCCATTTTGTCCTTGAATCGCAGCGAACCATTGATTCGATCAAACTGACAAGTCATGCCGGGGCGACAATAACCAATACAGGGACCCATGCCGAAATCACTTACAACAGTTACGAATCACCTGCAAACGCCGACTACCAGGTGCAATACACGTTGAACGCAAGTCAGTTGGGGCTTTATAGCTATAGTACTTTTTTACCCGATTCAGTTGTTGTTTGTGACTCACTCGGCGGGGGTTTTTTTACAATGATCGTTGAACCCGATCCTGATACAACACAAGTGCTTCAGAAGATATTTACGCTGATGATTGATCGGTCGGGATCAATGACCGGCAGTAAAATTCAGCAGGCAAAAGACGCCGCAGTGTTTATCGTGAACCATCTGAATCCGGGCGATCAATTTAACATTGTTGATTTTAACGAGACTTCAACCAGTTTTCAACCAGACCATGTAGTATTCAACGCCACAACCAAGGCGCAGGCGCTTACTTATATTAATGCCATTGTGGCATGGGGGTCGACTGATATTGCAGGCGCATTCCACACAGCTATCCAGGATTTTGCGGGAAACGACACAACGGTGGCAAGCATCATTATTTTTCTCACCGATGGTCAGCCCACTGCCGGATTGCTCGGAACGGATGAAATCCTGTCATACATACAGAACCAAATCAACTATTATGAGGTTCAATATCTGATGATCAATACTTTCGGAATTGGCGCGGATGTTAACCAGCAATTGCTTTCGCAGATTGCGAGTCAAAATAACGGGTTATGTCAGTTCCTGCTTGATAATGAACTTGAAGAGATGATTTCGGCATTCTTCCTTCAGATCAGTAATCCGGTGTTGATGAATATCGAAATGACCTTTGATCCGCCAATCATTCATGAAACCTATCCCAATCCGCTGCCGAACCTTTACCTGGGGCAGCAACTGATCGTGACCGGTAGGTATTATGAAGCCGATAGCGTTAATGTAACTTTCAGCGGACATGCATTCGGGCAGGTCAAGACTTACAGCTACAGTTTAAACCTTGCCGATTCCCTTGTTCCCGACTATATGTTTACGATAAAGCTCTGGGCAATGAAGAAAATTGATTATCTGTATGTTCAATACTTTACCTATCCGTTAGGTTCCCCGGAGGCAGATTCAATACAAAATGAGATCATAAATATTAGTATATGCTATAATGTCAGCAGCCCGTTTACCGGGTTCGGCGTTGCAACCGGTATCGAGAGTCCTTCTCAAATCATGGAACAGGGAACTGTTTCCAGCTTCTATCCAAACCCGTTCACAAATAAAACAACTTTGCGAATCACCCTTAAACAACCAATCAGCGAGACAATTTGCATCTCTTTGTTCAATTTACAGGGAAGACTTGTAAGGACTTTGACGCTTCAGTCAAGTGAATCGGGAATATACGAAATGGTATGGGATGGTTGCGACGATGCAGGGAAATTCCTTCCGCCAGGACTCTTTTTATACACGATCAGGATTAACGATAATGTATTGACAGGAAAGATTATGAAATTATAGCAAAAAGCTCATATTTATTTTTGGGCTAAAGCCCAGTAAGCGCTTGATATTAAATTGCCACGACTTTAAGTTCGTGGCAATTTAAGTTGCTGATATATCCGGCTTTAGCCAAATTTTGATTTTTCTAACCACTTTTCAAAGCAGACTCATGAATATTGTTAAAACCGGAGAAAACCGGATCCATAATTATCCTGACTTTCTAAACAGATTTCGGAACTTAATAGTGAAAGTGGCGCCATGATCTTGGTCAATATGAATGGAACCATCCAGTTGTTCGGTTAACAGCCGGACAATATACAATCCCAGTGAAGCCGATGATTCGGGAAGGTAAGCGGGTGGGAAACCGATACCATTGTCGCCAACAGTCACTATGCAGTAATCTTCTTCAGCTTTTTTTAGTCCTATTGTGATTGTGCCTTTTGGGCTACCAGGAAAAGCATATTTAAAGGCATTGGTAAGTAGTTCGTTAACAATCAGACCGACAGGCAAAGCGGTTTCGATGGTTGCCTCGATCGGTTCCAGATTAGTTTCAATTCGGATATCGCGCACGGAAAAAGTTGAAACGATCATCTGAATCAGGGAGGTAATATAAGTTGTCAGAGTGATCTTATCGAGGTTTTCCGACCTGTAAAGATGTTCATGTATCAATGCCATTGCGCGGATTCGGGTCTGGATATCAACAAGTAGTCGCCTCAGTTCGGGATTGGCATTTTCATTCAACTGGAAGCTCAACAGGCTTATTACAATGGCAAGGTTATTTTTCACCCGGTGATGTATTTCTCTAAGCAATACCTCTTTCTGGTCGGCGCTACGCTGTTTCAGTTCCTCTATCTCTTCTTCCTTCGACCGATCGTGGATAACCACAATCACCTTCACAACTTCGTCATTTTTCCTGATAGGGACCATGGTGATCTCGGTAAACAATTCGCGGTTGGTCAGGAATATTTTTTGCCTACGGTTGATCGAATGTCCGAAATTAAAAACTGCGTGGATAGAGGCAATGTCTTCAGGGGAGAAAAATATATGATCAACTTCGATTTTTGAGCCGATTATCTCTTTTTTTCGAATCGAAAATGTCATGGCATCAGTAAGTGAAGCATTTATCATTACCAGGCGAAAACTGCTGTCAACCACGTATATCCAGTCCGGCAGTGAATTAATGGTATCGCGAAATTTTTCTTCCGACTCCAGGATGCGCTCTTCAGCGCTTTTTCGAGCGGTAATATTGCGAACAATTGCCCACATGCCTTCCCGTACTCCTTTATCGTCATAAATGAGGACTGTGCGAAGTTCAACCGGGAAAATAGTTCCGTCTTTTCTGATATATTCTTTTTCGTAAACAGAGGAATGACCATTGGGCAGTATCTGATTCGCAACGATTTCATGTTCGATTAAATGCCATTTTTCGGGGGTTAGATCAAGATAGGTCAGTTTTTCAAGTTCAGCCTGAGTATAACCAAGCATTTGCCGGTAAACTTCGTTTGAGTCAACGATGTTTCCCAGCATATTGGTGTAAACATAGCCATCCATCATGGTCTCATGAAGTTTCCGGTAGCGGTTTTCCGATTCTGCCAGAGCCTTTTCAATAATGTTTCGCTGAGTTATATCCCTGAAAAATGATTGAAAAGTACCATCGGGCATTTTCTTTAAATTAATTTCAACACTGATTAATTGCTCGTCTTTTCTTAAAAGATCCCTTTCTATTTTCAGAATTTCACCTTCTTCAGGAAAGTCGAAGCGCAATGGTTTCTGTTGCAGAATCACCTCAGAAAAAAGATTCCTGATATTCAATCCCAGCAACTCCTCTTTATTGTATCCGGAAAGTTCAACCGCTTTATCGTTTACCATTATCAGATTGCCGTTAAAATCACATTGAAAAAAGGCGTCAACAGCCAGTTGAAGAAGCATTTCGTAATTGGCTTCATACATCTGGTTATTTCGTTTTCTCATGTTTTTAGGGGATATCCTTCCAATGAAAATAATATCAGTCAAAGGTAATATTTTTACCTGAAAATGAGCCGAACCAGATTGCAATATCAAACCGGGTGAATGAGCCATAAAATACCGATGGCGATTGCAAGGAATCCACCGCCAAAGGTGAACCATTTCAAAAACGCCTGGTTATCTTTTACCACCGAACGAAAAGCCACAAGTCCGAGGATGTAGGCAAATAAAACCATTGTAAGGATTGTGCCTGAGGCAAAAGCTGTAACATAGATAACCGAAGCCCATACCGTGGGCAGCGCGAGCGAAGGAAGCAGCGCAAACAAATGGCTGAAACCGGCAAAGCCGTGGAAAATACCAATAGAAAGCGCTGTAAAAGCATTTTGTCTGACTGCAACCGGGTGGGCATGCTCATGCCCATCGGGATGGCTCCCCTTACGATCCAACTCAGCGCTATGTGAATGTTTATGAAAATGCGCATACAAAAACGGACGAGTATGAAAATGGGAATGAGGCCGGTTTCCATGCGAATGACGTAGGTAAGTTCGCAAAATAGCCCATCCTCCAATCCCGATGAGGAGTAAGCCGATCGCTGTTTCGCTATGCTTTGAAATGAGTTCAACCGGCAATATCTCTTTGAAAAGGACAAATAACAATCCGATAAGCAATATCCCAATGGTATGCCCCAAACCCCACGATAATCCAATCATCCATGATCTCTTTCGGCTATCTATCGCCAGTGGCGTTACCGCTGCAAGATGGTCGGGACCTGTGACAACATGCGCCACACTTGCAATAAAACCTGTGAGAAATGTAAGCATCTAAAACATTTATTATGCTAAAATAAATAAAATATGT
>JBAXRP010000307.1:0-4922 GCA_037131145.1 Bacteroidota bacterium | reverse complement strand
CAAAACCAATCTTTTCAATCTATAATCATGTCATCCCTTCGGGATTCTGTTGCGAAACCAATCTTTTCAATCTACAATCATGTCATCCCTTCGGGATTCTGTTGCAAAACCAATCTTTTCAATCTATAATCATGTCATCCCTTCGGGATTCTGTTGCGAAACCAATCTTTTCAATCTATAATAATGTCATCCCTTCGGGATTTGGTAACCAATCAACATTTTATCTAATTGGAGTTTTTGCAAACCCCGAAGGGGTGATATGATTATAGAAAGAATGGTAAAACCCCCTTTAAACCCCGAAGGGGTGATATTTTACTTCATAATATCTGCTATATGCAAACATATTGAAAACTTGTCCTAACCAGATAAGCTGCCATTCTTATTGCTGGCGGAAAGTTGCAAATTCAATCCTTTTTTCATAGTTCGTTCCCTGAAAAATCCGCTGAACAAATATTCCGGGAGTATGAATATGATTGGGGTCGAGAGCGCCGGAGGGAACCAACTCTTCAACCTCGGCAATTGTAACCTTTCCAGCCATCGCCATTGCCTGGTTAAAGTTATTGGCTGTGTTGCGGTAAATCAAATTACCGTGAGCGTCGCCTTTCCAAGCCTTGACTATTGCAAAATCGGCTTTCAGCCAGCGCTCTTCGAGATACATTTTACCATCAAATTCGCGTACAGGTTTGCCGCCGGCTACATCGGTGCCAAATCCGGCTGGCACAAAAAATGCCGGGATTCCGGCGCCTCCTGCGCGAATCCGTTCGGCAAGCGTACCTTGCGGGATAAGCTCAACTTCAAGTTCGCCGCTTAGTAACTGCCGCTCAAACTCCTTGTTCTCGCCCACATAAGATGAAATCATTTTCCGTATCTGATGTCGCCTCAAAAGCATCCCCAGCCCAAACCCATCAACGCCTGCATTATTGGAAATGCAGGTTAGTCCCGTAATTTCACTACCGGCAAGCGCCGCGATACAGTTTTCGGGAATTCCGCATAAACCGAACCCGCCAAGCATGAGCGTCATCTGGCTCTCTATTCCTTTGATTGCCTCCAGGGCATTATTTACTATCTTGTTCATTTCTATAATAATCTTGCACAAATTTATATTAATTCTAAATAAAACCCTAATTTTGCAAAAAAAACATCTTATGAAAAAACTTTTCACTCCATATAAACTTGGAAACATCGAATTGAAAAACAGAGTCGTAATGGCGCCCATGACGAGATGCCGTGCGATAGGCAATATTCCCAACGACCTTATTGCCAAATATTATGAACAACGCGCCGGAGCCGGGCTTATTATTACCGAAGGCTGCTCTCCTTCTGCAAATGGACTTGGGTATGCGCGCATCCCTGGTATTTTCAGCGAAGCAATGGTGGAAGGCTGGAGAAAATCAACCGAAGCGGTTCATCGCAAAGGAGGGAAAATATTTGTTCAGTTTATGCATGCAGGAAGGATGGGACACCAGCTTAATCTTCCCGATGGCGCTGAACTCATTGCCCCCTCTGCTATTGCCGCTCCCGGACAAATGTACACCGACGCAGGCGGGATGATGGATTTGCCGATTCCCCGCGCATTGACTGCCGAAGAAATTATCAGCGCCCGCGAAGAGTTTATGAAAGCTGCAATCAATGCAGTTATTGCCGGTTTCGATGGAGTGGAACTTCATGGAGCTAATGGATACCTGCTTGAACAGTTTCTTTCGCCACATAGCAACCAGCGAACAGATTCTTATGGCGGAAGCGTGAAAAACCGCTGCCGGTTTATACTTGAGGTAGCTGAGGCGGTTGGACGGGCGATTGGCATGGACAAAACTGGTATCCGGTTATCCCCTTATGGCGCCGGAGGAGGTATGTCACCCTATCCTGAAATTGATGAAACATACGCCTATCTCGCAACAGAACTTGATAAACTTGGCATTTTGTATATTCACCTTGTTGACCACAGCGCTTTAGGCGCTCCGGAAGTTCCGGTTGCCACAAAACAAACCATCCGCGAAAAACTTCACAAAACACTCATCATGGCTGGCGGCTATTCTCTCGAAACTGCCGAGCGTGATTTAGAATCGGGACTTGCTGACCTCATCGCCTTTGGAAGACCATTTATTAACAACCCCGACCTCGTTGACCGGATGATTCACAACTACCCTTTAAGCTCAAATCTGGATTTCAATACTTTCTATGCATCAGGCGTTGAGGGATATACCGACTATCCTGTTTACAGTTTATAAGACGTATGTTAATTATTGTTAAAATCCTTGACTTTTCCGCGGAATGAGGGTACATTTGCCGTGAACATAAAACGTGTTGAAAGTCAAAAATACACGGCGATAGACACGATTGATTTTATGACATGCTCCGGTAAAACGGAACACGCTTTTAAGCTACGGCTGATCCTGGATGCATAGCAACCGAGGATTTAAATCGCAAAAGCGAGACCGCCTCAAAACAATGAGGCGGTTTTTTTTATAAGATAACCGCCTTTTTCACCGCCACCCGCACCGAGTTCGATCACATAATCAGCATGAGCAATCACCAAAGGATCGTGTTCTATTATCAATAATGAATGACCTTTGTCAACCAAACCTTTGAAAGTAGTAAGTAACTGAGCAATGTCATAAAAATGAAGACCCGCGGAAGGTTCATCGAAAAGATACAACGACGCTCCTTTTGCAGGCTTTATCATCTCCGTTGCGAGGTACATTCGCTGCCCCTCGCCGCCTGAAAGTGTTGCAAGCGATTGTCCGAGGGTCAGGTAATCCAGCCCGATTTTTGATAAGAGTTGTAAAATCTCACCTATTCTGTGGTTTCCATGAAAAAAATCAATAGCCTCGCCTACGGTCAGGCCAAGAACTCCGGCTATATTTTTCTTCCGGTAAAGGATTTCGAGAACATTATCGGCGTAGCGGCTTCCATTACAGCGCTCACAGGTAACGACTACATCCGGGAGGAAATCCATACTTGTTCTGCTGAACCCGCGACCTTCACAATAAGGGCATTGCCCCGCTTTATTCAGGAATGAGAAGTGATTCCGCGTAATCCCTGCTGAAATTGCCAGTTTTTCCTGCGCAAAAAGATCCCTGATAAAATCAAGAAGTCCGGTATAGGTTGCAACTATTGAGTTAGCAGCGGTGAAATCCTTTTTATGCTCCGCGGCAACGATACGGCTGAAATTGTCAAAACCTTTGATGACGCTGCATCCCACTGCTTTTCCCTGCATCGCTGAAGCATAAATAAGGTCAAAGACAAGGCTCGATTTCCCGCTACCCGACACGCCGGTAACAACAATAATACCGCCTGCCGGAATATCAAGGTCAAATCCTTTCAGATTGTGCATCACAGCGCCGGTAATTTGCAATCCACTGCTCAATTGACGATTGGCTGATGGAACAACAATTTCAGCCTTTCGAAGGTAACGCCCCGTCAGGGATTCCTGATTTTGCATAATCATCTCAGGAGCGCCTGTTGAAACAATCCTGCCGCCATTAATGCCGGCGCCAGGACCCAAATCAATTATATGGTCGGCTGCAAGAATTACCTCCCGGTCATGCTCAACAATGATAACTGTGTTGCCGGTTTCGCAAAGCGATCTGATATGGTTCATAAGGTTTACGGTGTCGTCGGGATGAAGACCAGCCGTAGGTTCGTCGAGAATATAGGTAATCCCGGTAAGTCCCGATCCTATTTGTGAAGCAAGCTTTACCCTACGCGCTTCGCCTGCCGACAGTGTCGCAAAGGGTCTGCTAACGGCAAGATAAGATAACCCGAGATTTGAAAGCGCCTTAAGTTTGCGGTTGATCTCAGTCACCATCGGTTCAGCCACAGCCATCATTGATTTTGTTGCGGTTTGTGTGTGAAAGGATGCAAAAAACTCTATGGCGTCTTCCACAACCAAATCTGTCAGATTTGCAATGTTAAAACCTGCCAGCTTGTAATTCAAGGCTTCTGCATTTAACCTTGCGCCATTGCAGGATAAACATGGCAGCGCCGACATCACATTCATCATACCCGCTGCGCGGTGGTCGGCATGTTTGCGTAAATATTCGGTTTCAACCAACGTCAGCAATCCCTGCCATTTACCGGTAAAGCGATGCTCGCCCGTGCGGTTATTCCTTTTAAATTCCCATGTTACTTCGTAAAGCTCATCGCCGGAACCTCCCATCGCCAGCTCCTTTTCGGCATTTGCAAGTTCCCTCCAGGGTTTTGAAAAATCAATGCCGCGGCTGGTTCCAACTGCCCTGATATAAGCTGTATATTGCCCATAAGGATCGCCATAAAATTTTCCGGTTTTTGTACCGTCCATCGCTCCATCGAGGATCGAATGGTTTGGATGCGTGATTAGTTTAGATACATCACAACGTGTTTGCTCCCCAAGTCCCTTACAATCGTGACAGGCGCCATGCTGATGGTTGAAGGAAAAGAGGGTTGAGATGACCCCGCCCCCGACCCCTCCCCAAAAAGGGAGGGGAGAGCTTTCGTCGGTTTTTATATATTGAGGAAAGGTAAGTGGAGAACTTAGGCGCGAATACAAAAGCCGGTAAAGATCATAGATTCCTGTTATTGTTCCAACGGTTGATCGTGGATTCAGGTTTCCTGACGATTGTCCCAGCGCCAGTGTCGGAGTTAGCCCGGTTATTGATTCAAAATCGGGTTTTTCCTTCATCCCCACCCTTGATCGGATATAGGTTGAAAAGCCTTCCATGAAACGGTTCTGCGCTTCGGCATGTATTGTGTCAAAGGCGAGCGACGATTTACCGCTGCCCGATACGCCGGTTATTACGGTAATACGGTTGTGGGGGATATCCAATTCTATCTGACGAAGATTATGAGTAGATACGCCCTTGAGGGTAATTGAGGGGTGAGGGACGAGGGACGAGGGACGAAGGACGAGGGACGAGGGACGAAGGACGAAGGACGAGGGACGA
>JBAXRP010000306.1:0-4934 GCA_037131145.1 Bacteroidota bacterium | reverse complement strand
GAGACGCGATGCCTTGCGTCTCTACCGCCGTTTTATTCCCGGTTGGCGGCAAATACGATCCGTTCACGTCTCCGGCGCACAAACCCATTATATCGCGGGTCAGATTGTTGCAGGCCAGCACGATCGAATCAATCCTGGTTTCGGGGTTCAACCCTGAAAACACCCATTTCGGGATGTCAAAATAGGGTTTTGGGCTTCCCCAGCCATATTTGGCCGACATGCGGATGGCGTCGGCATCAACGGTTGTAATTACCGGAGGTGTTTTTGGCGTCTTCACATCACCGGAAACGCGCACCACCGGTGGGTTTGCCGGGAGCAGCGGGCCGGTTGTGGCATGGCGCAGGGCCAACAGGTAGTCGGTGTTGTTTACGCCGCTCCAGGTTTGCCATTGCCCTGAAGGATGTGCGGATTTTGCATCCACCCGGTAAACTGCATTGGCCAATCCTCCGAAAGTGAAATTGCCCGACAGACTGGTAACCATGGAATCTGTCTTCACCCAGGCTGATCCTTGTTTTTTGCTGAGCACAAGCATGATCCCATTGAGCGGGGTTTGCGGATTGTTATCATATTTCGCTTTACCGCTGATGCTGAAAATCGCGGGGGTGTACATGGTCAGTTTCAACGGGGTTGATTTTTGGTCAGGACAGGTTCCGCTTTTCACGGAAACCCTAAACCAGGTGTCAACATTAAGATTGATTGCCGTGTAAGTTGTTCCTGTCGATCCGGAAATGGCATTCCAGAACGAATTGTCCTCGGAATATTGCCAGTTTTGCACAAATCCGGTTTGACCGGAAAGAGTTAAAGTAGTGGAGTTGCAACTCTGGCACACCGGCGAGGAGCCTGATACTGATCCGCCAACAGTCAGCGGATCGACAACCCAGTTTGCAACCGTTGGCGTTGATGCAACGCAATAGCTTGAGTTACGATATGTTTTGATCTCCACTTCCGTTTTATCTGTCGTTGAAATATTGTCGCCTGAATTATAGCAACTCCAGGAAGACCAGCCGGATATGGTCTTTGTCCGGTATTCAAGCTGATCTAACCCGTCTCCGTTGCTTCCTTTGGTTGAAAGGTTTGCCAAAACATTGCCGCCAATGCAAACATTCGACTGGTTCGGGCTTTTAGACAGAGAACCGGAAGATGGGCTGCATGTTGAACAAACAGTTACATTGTTGCTGAATTCATAAGCGCCCATATCAATTGTGGCGGGTGAAAATCCATAAGGTGAATACCGGCGTGCATTTCCGGCCAGGTCTGTTGACTGCTCATTGGATTCGCCGTTGTTACCTTTGTCGATGGCAGGCGAACACGACTGCAACTGAAAGTTTGATGAGCCCACAAACGATGGATTCCGCCCAAACAACACGCCGCTTCCGCAACTTATCCCATTCTGACAGGTTTGTCCGCAAGCCAATGCATCATCAATCAGCGTATAACGTGCAGAAGCACTACCGCCACCGATGTTGCTGACGCTGTTCCCGGTACCGGAAGCGTTCCCCGCGATGATGGAGTTTACAATAAGGAGTGAGCCTGCATTGTCTTTCACGGCGACAGCGCCGCCTATAGTGGCAGAATAATTATTGGCGATCGTGGAGTTATATACTTCGACGCTTCCCATGTACACATAAATACCACCGCCACCACCATCATCGTACCCTTGTGCCCTGTTACCATATATTGCACAGTTTATGATTCTTGTCACAGAACCTGTCTCCACACTCATGACTCCGGCGCCGGTTCCATCCCCATTCCCTCTGTCTGAAATATTATCCCTGATGATGCAGTTTGTAATTGTGACATCATTGCTTCCAAAATCGTCGCTATATCCTACTCTGATTGCCCCTCCGCTTACCCAGTTGGCTTTGTTCTCCCAAAATTCACTGTTTTTAATAACGGCATAACTGGAATAACCAGCCTCATTACTGGAAATCTGGACAGCGCCCCCACGATGGGCGGTGTTCAATGTGAACTTGCAATTGTCGATGGTTAAGCTGGTGCCTTCTCTGGTGTGGATTCCACCTCCGGCATATCCTGCATAATTGTTTTTAAATGTGCAGTTTCTTACAGTTGCCGTATTGTACCAGCTTAAATACAATCCGCCGCCATGCTCCTGATAATAATTATCGCTTACATCAGCATTGCCATCCTGAATGGTTAATCCATCCAGTGTAACGCCTGCGCTCCAATCCTCCCCACCGGCATATATGACATTGTAGCTGTTATCGGAAGGATCATTCGGGGTACCTAAATCGCCACTGAGTATGGTAACATTTGCCTGAAGGTTTCGTTGACCCACCGAAGTTTCGAAACCGGCAAATCCACCATAAACTGAAACACCATCAGGAATAAAAAATGAATTATCCCTGGGATCTGTAGTGTTCACTGTTGGAAGGTAAGCGCCGGCTTTTATCCATATCTGGTCGTCAAGTCCAGCCAGGATGAACGCGGCCCGCAAGGTTTGCTTGGCAGTTGCCCAGCTTAAACCATCGCCTGAATCATCGGATTTTGATCCGTCCACATAATATACTGTTCCTGAAACCTGCCCGGGAGCAAATGCTAATATTCCTGTCAGAAGGATCAACAGGAAACTGAATGTGTAAATTTTTTTCACGTTTTTTTTTTGCCAAAATTAGCCGAAGCCACCCTTTGTCTTAAGATAAAAGTAGTCCGGAATCTTGAATTTCAAGATTCCGGACTACTTTTATTCTTTAATGGAGCAAACCAGTAAAATAATTATACAGGTTTTGGTATTGGCAAATTAGCGTTTTTTTGAAAAAACAACGGCGTTACGCCGGTCACCTTTTTAAATGCTGCGTAGAAGGTGCTTTTTGACTGAAATCCCGATTCATTGGCGATCTGATCGAACGACTTCGTCCTGCTGGTATGGTCTGAGAGGATTAGGCAGGCTTTTTTTATCCTGAGGTTGTTGATAAACTCAGAAAATGTAACCTGGTATTGCTGGTTGATCAGTTGGGAAAGATATTTTTCATTGGTATTAAGAGATTGGGCTAATTTTCCCAAATTAATTTCCTGATCAAGGTAAACATGCGATTCCCGGACAAGATTGTCCAGCGCTAGTTTTAACTGGGGAAAAGGTCCGGGTGAACCGGAAACCGAGATAACTCTTGTAGTTTCCGGCAGCGTGTCGAGTGAATGGACGGTTTTTTCTACGAGACTCAGATAAGCCTTGTTCAGTTTTTCCCGGTGATGGATCACAGTTGCAAGAAAGATAATCACAAGGAAAATCAGAACCAACAGAAAGAGGATCCCCTGAGTCTGGGTGTGGATGGTCGTCTCATTTTTCTGCCGGATCAACTTGAGAAGTTTGATGGACTGCTCTGTCTGAACATTAAGAAACGCGATCTTCCTCGATACCTGTTCTTCCGAATTGTCAATTTTCAACAGGCTGTCAGCGCAGATATTCCAGAGTTTCATCCATTTAAACTGTGTTTCGGAATGAACCCCGGAATCCAAAATTACGGAGGCTATTTTACAGACATTCAAGGCAATATCAAAATTTCTCGCGCCAATGGCATGATAATATGCCGAATCGAGCAAAGAAAAGCTTTCACGGTATCGTTTCTGACGGATCAGGCAGGAAGCCAAACTTTGCCTGATTTCATCAAGCAGGTCATGTTGTTGGTAAATCTTCGCTTTTTCAAGCGCTTCGCGGTAATATATTTCAGCCAGATCCGATCTGGAATTATCTTTCTTGTTTTCATAATACCATCCTTTAAATAAAGAAAGCGTGGTCGTGATCTCATTAGATAGTGCGGTAGCGCCTTCAAGGTTCGCTCCCTGCATATATTTTTTTTCAAACAACTGCAGCGCCATCGCTTTACCTGCTTTTTCGCAATAGAATAAAACGCTGTCGGGAAGATTTTGTTCCTCCCCAAGCTTTGCCAGATAGAGGTAATTATGCGCCGAGAGCAATGGCATCTTCGTTTTCCGGATCGTGAGGGATTTATTAAAACAAATCCGGGCGGAATCATAAATTTTCATTTTCTGATAACACAGTCCCGAATTATTGAGGGAAACAGCCCCTGCATACCAATTACCGGTTTTCAGCGCCAGTATTCCGGATTGCTGATAATTATTTATGGCGTACCGGTATAGCTTGTGTTTGAACAACAGATTGCCGAGATCGATCAGGTGGTAAGGGTTCAGATTCAGGTTAAAGGAAAGATGATACTTGTCGAGAGCTTTTAATCCTTCGGCGAAATAAAAACTGGCCAGGTAATCATCGGGTTTGTTTTTAAGATAAATTTCCGAGAGGGCAAAGTAGTTCTCAGCCACGAAAGGACCAAACCCGATGCTGTCAAAGTAACGAATCAGCAGAAAAACCTGATTGATTGCAGAATCGGGATTCAGGTGAATATAATTGTAATAGAGTGAATCATGGTATCTTCTGAACTCCTTCGCATGGGTATCCAAAGGATCTGAATAAGTTGAGTAAGAAGGCAAGTCCTCATCTTCAGGCTGATGACGACATCCTGTCATCAGGAAAACAACGGATAGTCCAAAACTTAACAAAAAGAACTTCATCATGCCATTTGATCTGGCTGCAAAGATAGGTTCATTTTAGATTAAGAACCACTGACCTCATTGACCAAAGGATGAATGTTTGTGTTGGCGGCGGCGATTGTGCCGTAGTATTCAAACCCACTTTAGCAAACGCTTCAAATTTGGGAAGAGTTGCCGATTGGAAGAGGCCCCTCCCCCATCTCCGTTCACGATGGGTTCTGGGGGTGAGGCGCTACTTGTTCACAATAATTTTCCTCACTTCATTCTGATCCCCGATGGTCGCCTTTAGCATATACGCCCCATTGGGCAAATCCCGAAGATTCATCGTCGCCTTGTTCATCCCCGCTTTGCTGGATATTCGATCTGTTTTTGCAACCACAACGCCTGTCAGATTCATCAGCTCTGCGCTA
>JBAXRP010000305.1:0-5001 GCA_037131145.1 Bacteroidota bacterium | reverse complement strand
AAAACGCTGATCCCTCTTCTATTCCTTTTTTTTACTTGCTGCCCTGCAAACCTTTTTTCCCAGGATCTCTCCGGAAACATCACGCTCCATATACGGAACAAACCGATTTCAGTGGTTCTGAAACAAATTACCGATATTTCGCATGTTGATTTTTCTTATAATCCCGAATCCCTGCCGGTTGAGAAAATCATCTCTGTTGAAATCACCAACAGACCTTTAAGTGAAGCGCTCGACGCCATTTTGATTCCCAATGGAATTGAATACATTGTGGTTGAGAAACATATTGTGCTGAAAAAGAAATCGGCAGATGATACAATTGAAACTATTCCGGTAAAAACTGCGGCACATCGTTTTACTCTGAGTGGTTTCCTTTACGATAAAAGTACCGGCGAAGCGCTCATCGGAGCCAATGTTTATGTAAAAGGCGCTACACTCGGCGCGATGACCAATGGCTATGGTTTTTTTTCGCTGACGCTCACCAGCGGAATTTATCCGGTGGTCTTTTCGTATCTTGGCTTTAAATCCGCTGAACGTGAAATAATCCTGAACCAGAATGTCAGAATTTCCATTGAACTGGAGGATGATCATCTCGAAATCAGCGAAGTGGAAATTCTTGCTGCCGGGGGCGAATCGGATGTTTCTGCCCGGCAGATGAGCGAAATCAGTTTCTCACAAAAAACGCTGGGCAGGTTGCCGGGTTTTGGCGGCGATCTTGATATAATAAGAGCTTTGCAGGCTGTTACGGGAATTCAGACCTTTGGAGATGGTTCTTCGCTGTACTATGTGAGAGGCGGAAACAGCGATCAGAACCTGATGCTGATTGACGAGGTTCCCGTTTACAACCCGTCGCATCTTTTCGGCTTTTTCTCGGCATTTTCGCCCGATGCCATCAACAGCGTGCAGGTTTACAAAGGCGATTTCCCTGCAAAATTTGGCGGAAGGCTTTCATCGGTTATAGATATTAAAGCGAAGGAAGGAAATATGAAAAGATTCGGTTGCTCCGGCAACATCGGCCCCTACGCTTCAAATCTCACCATCGAAGGGCCAATTGTGAAAAACAGGAGTTCATTTATTCTTTCAGGACGGATATCAACCCTCAATTGGCTTACAAACCTGAAAAACTTCAATAAAAGTTTCAGCTTTCAGTTCTTCGATGTAAATGCCAAACTGAACTATTCGCTGAATATCAACAACCACATTTTCCTGACATTTTATTATGGCCTCGATGATTTCAGCCGGTATAATTCCGTTGAGGTGAACTCTTATGGAATCGGATGGAATAACCTCGCAGCCACTTTCCGATGGAACCATATTTTCAGCGACCGGTTATTCTTAAACACTACCTTGAATTTCAGCCGGTACAACTACAGCTTGAACCTTCCACAGGAGGCGAACGGTTACTGGAAATCATCCATTGCAAATCTTACCCTGAAAACCGATGCGGCATGGTATCTGAATCCAAAAAATACAATCAGGGCAGGAGTTGAGGTTACTTACCACTATTCCGATCCGGGGAATGTGACCCTCGAAGACGGGAATGCCTCACCGGATGTTCCCGTGGTTGCTGAATATCATTCGATGGAATATGTGATCTATCTTTCGAATGAACAGCAGATCGGGAAGAAATTTTCACTGCGGTACGGGATCAGGTTGCCGGTATGGCAGGATATTGGACCCACGAAGGTTTACTATTTTAATGCCAACCATGATGTGATAGATACCATTGGTTATGGTTCGGGAGAAGTCTATTCAACCACTTTCAGCCCTGAACCGCGTGTGAATATCCAGTATCAGTTGACCAACGCCTCTTCCGTAAAGGGAAGTTACAGCCGGACAACCCAGTTTCTTCAACAGCTTTCAAATTCAACGAGCCCATTCACATCCCTCGAAGTATGGGCGCCATGCGGTCCGAACATCTCTCCGCAAACAGCCGATCAGGTTGCCGTTGGATATTTCAGGGAGATCGGAAAAAAGAAATTTAACCTTTCAGTGGAAGGTTATTACAAATGGTTCCGTAACCGCCTTGATTACCGCGATCACGCAAACCTCCTCTTCAATACCCTGATCGAGGGAGAATTGCGGTTTGGAAAAGGCTGGTCATATGGCATCGAACTGATGTTGCGGAAAACCTCTGGTAATCTGACAGGCTGGATCGGATATACCTGGTCAAGGGCTTTTGTTCAAACCCCCGGAGTAAACAAAGGCGATATCTATCCCGCCAGTTATGACAGGCCGCACGATTTCTGCATCAACATTTCATGGGACGATAAAAAACACTGGCTCCTTACCGCCAACTGGATTTACATGACCGGCAACGCCTTCACCTCCCCTGTCGGCTTTTACATTCAGAATGGCTACACGGTTCCGCTGTATGGCGCCAAAAATAACGACCGGCTGCCCGATTATCACCGGCTCGACTTGTCGGCAACCTACCATTTCAACAAACCGGGAAACCGTTACCGGCACAGTCTTGCACTGACCATTTACAATGCATACAGCCGGCTCAATCCGTTTTCGGTCAGTTTCAATAAGATTATGAATGACAATGGCGAATTTGTCGTCCCTTCAAATATGAACGGGACATATCAACTGATTCCTACCACAATGTCTGTGGCCGGGATGATCCCGTCAATTAATTATCAATTCAGGTTTTGATGCGAAAAATACTGCTATTCCTCATTTCGTTGATAGTGATTTCCGGTTGTGTCAAGGAGACATCATGGACGCCGCCGGATTCCATACCTGAAATACTTGTTGTTGACGCAGTAATAACCGATGAAGTTAAACCGCAAAAGATTTATCTGACGATGCCGGTTTCACAATTAAACCAAACCCCTCAGCCTTTTACCGGCGCCAGCGTTCTGATCAGCAATGAGGATTCGACATGGCAATTAACAGAAAATCCCGCAGATCCAGGGTGTTATCAAACCCCAGCCTGGTTTTCGGCAAAACTTCAAAAAAACTATTCTTTGGTAATTGCCCGCAACGACAGGGTTTTTACTGCAAAAGCGACAATGTTGCCTTCAACGCCTTTCCAGGAGCTGAAGTACCTGAAAAATGAAGGGAACAAACTCTATTATGTTGACTGGGTTGCCAATGCGTTCACCACGGGCGAAGCCGCAATGTGGGAATTGCTGATTGATTGGTCGCTGGTTCCGGGCTATGGGCAGCTTGATTCGCTTCAGACACATGCACAGTTGCTTTTCTATACACTGCCAACATTGGATGTTAGCGAAGTATTTGCCCCGAGGATGGAAACGACTTTTTTCCCGGCAGGCGCTAATATCACCGAGCGCCGTTATTCATTGACCCCTGAACATGCAGAATTTATCCGTGAGGCGCTTCTCGAAACCAACTGGACGGGAGGTTTATTTACCGTGGCGCCCGCAAATGTTACCACCAATATAAGCAATGGCGCGGCCGGTTTTTTCGGAGCATGCGGCGTATATGAACTGTCAATAATTGTTACCCCGTAATAACATTGAGTTCACTCCGAAAACTATAACCTGAATTATTCATTGAAGTTCTCTCCGTTGTTCTTCTGTTATAGGTTTACAGAGCTTCTGTGTAATTTCAGAACTCCTGACCCCTAACAGCTAACTGCCTAACCTGTATAAGGCAGAATCAAACAGGTTTGTAAAAGTTGGTTGAAAATACTTTCCTCGGTAACGCTTATCAATAAAGAGAGGCAGAATGTCGTCAAAAAAAATTGCGCAAAAAAAAACATCAAAATAAAAGATAAAGTACTAACATGGTTTATTCATGAGTTATTTTCGGTTTCATTTATTAAACCGGTTCAGACTATTTAGGGTAATTAAATTCCAATCCGGTTTACCGATAAAACTAATGAGGTCTTTGCTATTCGTATAAGACATTGCAGAAGAAAGATAGTCTTTAAAATTATCCACCCAGCCGGCTATTGTATATTCAACCTGAATCATTCTTGTAACGCCCTCTGATGATCGCAACTCGTTTCCAAGGTGAGCCTGAACCTCTTTGGTGCTCATTCCGCGGAATTTTTTATAAAAAAGAGAACCCATTTTAAAGGCTGTTTTAACCTCGTCGCTATATTGATCAACCTGGTCTCCCGGAACTGTATATCCTTCAAATTTTTTATTTGCCGCGTAGGTATTACCAGCCGATTCAAGGGCTTTATTAAATATGCCGCCGCACATTACATAATCGGCTCCGAGAGCAAGCGCTTTTATTATGTCGGCATATTTCTTTATTCCGCCATCTGCAACAACCCTCGCGTATTTTATTGAATGATTTTCTTTTTCCGTATGTATATCGTGAATCAGCGAAGCCAGCGGATATCCTATCCCGGTGTGAACAGATGTGCTGCAACCCGAACCATTTCCAATACCAACCCTTACGTAATCAGCGCCCGCTTTCGACAATTCAATAAATGTTTGAGGATTGGCAACATTGCCAACCATGAGGATTAACTGATCGTTGAATTTTTCCCTTGCTTTTACAACTATATCCAATAACCGCCGGATATGACCGTTGGCGATATCAATACAAACGCGAAACGGATCGGAATTTATCGCCATGTTTTCTGCAAAAAACAGCTTTTCAAATTGATCCAGACTTAAAGCCACCCAATCGTTAATTTTCCAGCAATCGTTTGCATTGAATAGTTGTGTTTGTGTTCTCGGAATGATTGGATAGATTTGATTGTCGGTAAATATTTTACGGTGTTCCACGTCAATAACCGTATCCATTGGAGCGGTGAATAATGGTAACATTCCATTTTCGTCCAGTACTTTTACCGTTTTTCTGGAGTCAATACTGCTAACCGTTGCTGGGGTGAGTAGGATATCGTCGAAGTCGAATTTAATGTCGTTTTTGTTCATTTTTCAAAGTATGAAATAAATAATTCTGTTTATCTGTATAAAAAAAGTTGATCATTCTTCAGACTCTTTAAATTTTTTCTATAATCATGTCATCCCTTCGGGATTCTGTTGCAACGCCAATCTATTCAATCTATAATAATGT
>JBAXRP010000304.1:0-5038 GCA_037131145.1 Bacteroidota bacterium | reverse complement strand
AAGCAGGAGGTTCTGTTATTGTAAATGCATCATCGGCGCTGCATCCATTGGCGTCAGTAACAGTAACGCTGTAAGCTCCCGCTATTAATTCTGAAATATTCTGCATTGTAACTCCGTTGTTCCATTGATAACTGAAAGGAGAAGCGCCACCGCCGGCAACAATTGAAATTGCTCCATTGTCTCCGCCATAACAACTTATATTGATGACAGTAACAGGCGATATTACAATTTCCGGATAAGTAACAGCCGATATTGTTGCTGTTGCCGGATTGCCGGCAGGACAAGTTGCATTTGAAGTGAGAACACATTCTAACTGATCGTTGTTTGCAGGGATAAAGGTATATGTTGCATTGGTTGCTCCAGGTACGTTGCTTCCGTTCACATTCCATTGGTAGGTTGGTGTTACCCCACCATTTACTGGCATGGCTGTATAAGTCACCTGGTCACCAGCACAAACCGGGTTGTCCGATGCAGTAATACTTACGCTGACAGGCAATAATGGTTGAACAGTTACAATGATCGTATAGGCAGAGCCTGCACAAGAACCGATTGCAGAGGTAGGCGTAACAAGATATTCTACGGCTCCTGCCGTTGTAATGTCTGGGTTTGTAAGCATTTGATTGATCATGGCGCCAGAGCCTGCCGAAGCTCCTGCAATATTGCCTGCGATCGTTCCAATTGTCCAGGTAAAGCTGCTTGCCACTGAAGCTGTCAAGCTAATATTTGTACTGGAACCGCTACAGATTGATACAGCGTTAGCGGTTGTTACTATCGGGATTGGGCTGACTGTAATTGTTACAGTATTGGTTGGCAACGGTCCGCCACATGTGCCAACAGCATTTTGCAACTGCCTGTAAGAAGTCGTAACCGACAATGATCCGGGCTGGTAATTAAGCATGGTGGCGCCAAGGATATTTTGAAACGAGTTATTTATTGAACTCTGCCACTGGTAGGTTGGGGCTGTTCCGTTTGAAGGTGGGTTTCCAATTAGTTGTGCCGGAATCGTATTGACACATATCGTCTGGTCACCGCTTATCGAACCAACAATACAAGTATCGCAGGCAACAGTATCGCACGGGCTCAGACAAATGCTGTCGAGTATGAATATTTCGTTTCCGGACCAGCCTGTAACATCAACCCGGAACATGACCCCTTCAATGTCGCTGATGAAGGAATTCCAGGAAGGGATAGGACCGCCTGGCGCTCCAGGGTAATTATCCCATGTCCATTGTCCATCCTGGCTTAACGGCGGATCATTGCCGTCAGGCGATGGTTTTATCGGAGCGCAAGTGTGTTCCCATACGTTTAATCCGGTAAGGTTGTCAGATGTAAACCTTGCTAAATATTCAGGATTTGTCGGGCCGAATGGCGATAACGGATCAAAATTCCTGAACAGGAGAATATACGGATAGTAATCATGTTCATTCTGAAGCATGTTTATATCCCAGCATAAACAATTATTGAGACATGCAAGGTAATTCCCGTTGTAATCCGTCGTATTGTTATAGAGCCACGTTGCGCCGGATAAATCGGTTACCTTTAATCCCAAATCTCCGCTGTACCCGCCTGAGCCGGGCGCCTGAATAACCATATTGGTTGAGAAAATCCATCCATTGTTGCTGATCTTGAAATTGCTGGTTCCATCGTCAAAATTCTCACAGGCTTGCGGGCATGTATCCGAAACAGAGGTTGTAATACATGCAACATCGGATTCGGTGGGCAATGGATGAACAATTTGCGGGATTGGCGCTCCGTTAGGTTGGATAATATAGTAGTATCCTGTTGAATTTAATGCGAAACTGTTGCAGGCGAGTTGGCCGGATGGAATTCCATAAGGCAGTTGGACTTTAAAATCGCAGGTAAGTACATCATCGGGTAGCAAACTGAAACTTGAACCAAATTCAAATTTTACATTCCTTCCACTTGGCGCCGATGCTGACCAACCAATAGGCATGTTGCAATTTATTGATGAATATCCAAGTTCCTGTTCAAGACAGACATCGGGAGTATTATCCACGGAGATGACTGGAAATGGAAGGAGTGGTCCATAATTGACTCTGATTTCCGGAAAAGTTCCGAAAGGTGAATTCAAAGTAGTTGAATATTGCAGGTTAAACTGGCTGCCCCTGTTGTTTGTCCGGTTCAAAATCATTCCGTCAAAGGTTGCACTAACATCCATTGGAAGCAGATCAACCAGAATAATATCCCTTACAGGATAATTGGAGGTGTTTTTATACTTTAGCCTGTATAAAACCTCAGAACCGGGCGCAGCATTTGCAGATTTGCCCCAGCTATTTCCATTGTCAACGCTGATGAATTTTTCAGCCTGAGCGCCGAACACACTATTCACCGTGATGTACCTGGGGGCTGAAGTCTGTGGCGCCGCGAGCCCTCCGCCGCTTACAGTAAAGGAATTTGCAACGCTGCCAGCCAGGGCATGCTGCTTTACAGTTGCGCTGAACTCAATAAAAAAGTATGGGACGCCGGCAACGTCGCAGCCATAATACCAATTATACAGTTGACAATTTGGCTCAATATCGGGTAAAACCCATTCCAGAGTTTGTCCGGTTTGAACAAAAGTAAAAGGATTTGCTCCTCCCGGCGCACAACTGATAGCCGGATCCGTTGAAGAGTAGTATATCGGGTTAGCAATGGCAGGATCATATTCAAGGTTCTCGTCCAGAATATCTGTAATTGTTGCCCCGGTAAGCGATCCGCTGCCAATGTTTTGAATTCTTAATTTGTACCGTACCATATCGCCAAACAAATAAGAGCTTTGTTCGTTGCACACAAATTTAGCGACGCATATTTTGGGCTGATAATTTTCAATGGTAAAGGCGACAGATGAACTTGAAGGTAGTAAACCAGAATTTTGGTCATAAGTTATATCCATCGTATTGGATACTATTGTTCCGACCGCAGGCAGAGGATTCGTTGCGACGGTGAAAAAAATATCAATGCCATATATTTTGGTGGTGGGGAGTCCACTCCCAAGATCAACCTGAATGTTGGTTATTTCGGTAAAAATATTTGGGTAGGCAATGCTGGGCCAAATATCGTTGCCAGAAAAGGGAATGGATTCTGTTGTTGTATTATTATTTATCGTACCCGTAACATAGAGCGTACCTGCCAATGGATTATTATTATAATTTGCCGTATTAAAGGCGATGCTTGTTACATCAACCTCATCAGGAATATTATCAACTATTGTTGAAGAGGGAAGATTCATACTGCCGGTATTTGTAACTAGTAACCGGTAAAATCCGTTACAACCCGGAACCGGATTTATTAAATGAACTTCCTTGCCAATTGACCCTCCCGGCGAAGGCGCTTCAAGCTCTACATTCACTGTACTTGGATTGCTGTAAACCGTATTGCCGCATGACTGGGCTGAAAACGATGCCGTGTTAGATTCTATATCGCCAGGTGAAAAGAACGCCGCCGGATATCGGATCCTGTAAGTAAAAACCAGGACAGTGCCATCGACCATAGGCAAAGACTGTATTATAAACGAAATTGTTGTTGAATTAGCAGTTATTACTGGTACCACTGGAGTTGGCACATAAGTAGCGGCGCCGTTTTGAAAGATTAACGCCAAACTACCGGGAACATATTCTGCATTTGCAGGAAACACGTCTGTAACAATGAGATTGGTTAAATCCTGCTGACCATAGTTAGACGAGTAATAAATACCTGATTTATAAAGCGAGATTGAATATTCAATTTCATTGTCAACCGCTCCATGGTATAGTAGGCTTGAACCGGAACCTGTGTATGGCAAAGCTGCAGCTTTGTAAATAGAATACGGATTTTCTGCTGCAACAGCAGTAACCGTCAATGGTTCGGTGCAAATGCCGGAAGGTATTATCAACACCCCCGTTCCAACGGTCTGCATGCAGGAATTGTTAGTTGCAGAGGTTCCATTACAAGTAGTTCCAACCGGAAAATGTACGTTTATCTGAAAATTATAGGTTCCCTGAACCTTGTTTGAGTTGGGTACTGTATATATCACATTGTTTGAACCAACAGGATCAGTTGTAAACGGACCGGGATCTATTAATAAAGGAAGCGGGATTAAATCAGTTATTGTAATGGTTGTATTGATGTCCACATTGGGAGGTATTGTGTAGAATATCGTATAAGAAAAATCAACACCGGAGTATTCAGTAGTGACGCTAACCTGTGTTTTGAGAAGAAATCCATTACTTTCCACCCAATCGGTTTCCTGGGGGACGGGAGGAATTGGAGGTTGACAATACACTTCCAGGCAGATGCTCAGAAAGAAAATTACTGTTAGAAATTTTTTCATGGCTTTGTTTTTTTATGAATATTCCGACAATATTAAGACAGTCGGGAAAAATAAATCAAAGCAATGAGTGAACGGTAGCGGCGATTGAATGAACGGTTGGAAAATGCGGATGAACGGCGATGGAAGGTGTTGCCGGCAGCCGACTTTTTTTCGTTTGGTTTAAAAATCTTGTTACATGATTATCTACCTTTGCATAAACTGTTGAATATGCCCGAAATCAGTAGATTTTACGGAATCATTATCGCCATGTTTGCAAAGGATCATGTCCCCACATTTTCATGCAATTTATGGGGAATTCAAAGCCATTTTCGAAATAGAATCTTGCGAAATTATTGAAGGCACCCTCCCGAGAAGAGCTGTAAGATTGGTTCAGGATTGGGCTGAGATTCATAAAAGTGAATTGCTTGCAAACTGGTTCGAATCATTGAAAGACAATCCGGATTTTAGAAAAATTGATCCATTAAAGTGATAGATATGCTGCACTCAATTTTAAATATAAAATCTGTAAAACCCTATACGATAACCATTGAATTTGACAATGGAGAGATAAAAACCATTAACCTGGAAACTAAGCTCAGGGAATGGTCGCAATCGCCAGAAAGTAAATTCAAATATCTTCTTGATCCAGATAACTTTATGGAAATAAGCCTTGAACCGGAATTACATACAATTTGCTGGAAAAATGGGATTGATCTTTGTCCGGATGTGTTATATGGATTGGGTTGAATT
>JBAXRP010000303.1:0-5049 GCA_037131145.1 Bacteroidota bacterium | reverse complement strand
ACCCATATCGATTGGGTGTTTGCCCCGGTGTTCCATAGATACCAGGCCCTGCCGGCGCCGGCATTCAACAATGTGCTGTCGCCCAGGCATATGGTTCGGTCGGGCCCCAGGTTTACCGGGGTTATGGGATAATAGGAGACTACGATCGTGTCACTCAGGTTGCAATCGGGTTCGGTGGTCGAAACCCAGTAGGTTCCTGCTGTTTTTACCCAGATCGTCTGTGTCGTTTCGCCGGTACTCCACTGGTAGGAATTTCTGCCATATCCTGCATCAAGAAATATGCTGTCGCCCGGACACATGGAATGGTCGGGACCCAATGACAATTTACTATATTCTGAAAAATAGGAAAATTTGGAATAACTGTAGTTGTTGGTGAAAAAATTGTCGGTCGAGGATCCTGAAGCAAACTGAAATCTGTCACCAATACTGGTAAATATTATATTCATGTATGCCAGCGCGCCTGTACCCCCAATTGCAGATATTCCGAAAACATATTCTCCATTTGTTCCGGGAACTGTGCGAAAACCACCATTTGCCGTAGTAAGACCACGATTATTTTGAATATTTCCCTGGTTGCCGTTTTTTGTCACAATTGTCCAGTATAGGTTGTTAACGGAAAATGCTGATCCAAAAGGCGGTGTGCGTGACAGGCAAACTCTCTTTGATCCCGTGCAGGTTATCGGAGGTAAAACAGAAGCAGCATATTGGTCTGAAGCATTTCCTGAAGCTGAAATTCGAACACCTCTGCCTGTCAGTTCATAAACAAGCGCCGGTTTGTTGGAATGCAGATAACCAGCATACCCCGTACTGATGGGCAAATTTGGGTCAAGATCAAGAATAAACTCTGTCCATTCGCCCCTATTCAATGTATCGTTTTGGGTGTAGGAGGTGTCAACCATGGTTACATAAGTTTGATTTTCAAAAGCATAAATCCATAGCTTTGGTTTGAATGCATCCAGGAAGGCGACAGGGATAAATTCTGTTCCGCAAAGGTCTCGCGGCATCAACTGGTCGCCGGCTATATCAAAGGTCGATTCGTCGGAACCGGAGACAAAAAGGGCATCATCGGTGACAGTGATTGCAACAGGCTTGTCGGCAAACACAAATGAACCTCCAAGGTGCTTACTTGAATCACCCGAAGCCGCCCTCCCGCTCCAGGTCTGGCCCCGGTTCAGGATAATTGCGAAGGTGTCGGCCGGGGGATGACCTATAATAGGTTGTTTTGGAAGAATATGAACGACGGTCGAATCTTCTGTTGCTACGATATCAAAGACATTCCTTGCCGGTGGATCGCAATTGGGAAAATTTGGCAGGTGATTCTGGGCGGGAATGATGAATTCATAGCCCAGGGCATCCTTTCCCGCCAGGGTATAGGTAGCGGCATTGTGAGGTGATTGTATCTCATAGATCACGTTGATCCTCTTGTCGGAGGTGATATGAAGACCAGTATTGAGTATCGAATTCGCAGGTTTGGTCTCCACCGATTCGATAAATGGGGTCAGATCCACCTCTCTTGCTGAATCATTATTTACGGTTTTAATAATGGGAACGAAAGATGAATTGGCCGGCTGATCGATCATTACGGTCGCCGGGCCATCGGCAGTCATCAGATATAACAATATCGGTTTGTTCAGATCTGTCCAATTCAACGTACTCGGTGAAATGGTTTGATTAGTGATGGCGGGGGCTGCGAACCAGTATTCGTACAGGGCCGGTGGTCCCGATCCCACGGTCACTTGAATCACCGCCGGAGATGCCGCCGTACATCCGTTGCTATTCGCGTAGTTGACAAAAACATGGTGGATGCCTGCCGTGTTCCAGGTTATGGAAACCGTGTTATCGGTGGATGTGCCTCCGCCGGTAATGGTTCCGCCCGATGAGACACTCCATGTGTATGCGGACATGCCTGCCTGCGTGGTATAGGTGGTGGTTTGCCCGATGGCTGCGGTGCCCGGTCCTGTTATTACCGGTGACGGCGATGGCAGGATGGTGATGGCTTTTCGGGTCGTATCCGTCCTGTTATCATTGTGCCTGACATACAGCGTCACTGTGTATGTCCCCGGATTGGCATACAAATGGGAGGGAGTAGTCAGGGTTGAAATGTTGGCTGTGCCGGATGTGGGATCCCCGAAATTCCAGCGGGTGGTGTCGGCGGGGGGCCAGATGTCGGAAGTGAAATTAACCGGATGTCCCTGGCACTGGCCGCTGGAATGGATGTATGCTTTATATCGTTGAAGGAATTGGGGTAAGCCACTGTGATTGAACGTTCCGCTGGCAAGGGCTATGGCATTGGTTTGGAAATTGCAACCCAGACCATGAACATTCGGATTGTTGATTACATTCAAGGAATCAACATTTCCAATGGTTTGATAAATTTTTCCGTCAGAACCTAGCTGTAAAGATTGTCCTTCATGTGTGGATGAAAGAAGTAACTGGCTTTGCATAAACTGGGTCGAATCAAAAAAAGAAAGGTCATATTGAAAAATAAACCTGCTGGTACCTGCCGCATAATAGGTTGTCGCCACATATAACCGTTTGGAATCAGGTGAAAACTCAATGTTCCGTGGATCCACATATGCCAAATTCAGAGGGTTTACAGGACGAAACTGAAATGCCGGAGTTAAAACACCAGTATTACAATTGAATAAACCCACTTCGGCAACATGCATATTTTGCTGAGGATTATTACTGACAAATACATACCTTGTTCCATCCTGAGAAATCTTTAACTCAACATAACCGCAACTGTTGAAACCACAACCGACTATTGAACATGAACTTAAAACAGGAGTGGTACTAACGCCGGAAGAGGTAACCCGGTAAGCAGCATATTCATTCGTGGTTGTTTTTCGAACAACAATCCAGGCATCCTGATTGTTGAAGTGTCGGGCGCCATGGATTCCGTTAATGACATCCTCGCCGCCGGCGACAGGTATGTTTTTAGATCCTGAAACGACATCCCCAAGGCCTCCGTTGAGATTCATGTCAATCACGGAATAGTAAAGCCCATAGTTGAGTGGCATTAAATTAGAATAGATTGTAAACAAAAAATAGAGATTTTCTGAACCTGGTTTTTTCACTGCATAAACCGCTTGCGTATTTTGGCTTCCAAATAAACCGATTCCGTTTGGCATGACCTGGTGATTGCGATTATAAACGCTCATTCCCTGGGAATAAAACAGCAAATTCCCAAGCGAATCTGCAACACTTACGGATGCATGCATTGTATTCATAGCGCCGGCGGGTAATCCCGATGGCGGTATTGTATTAAAATCAATCCCGGCATTTACCCCGAAATACCATTTATTGAATTCTCCCTGCGAAAACCCCAGGAAGGGTAATAATATCAGCAGTCCGGTGATTAATTTAATTCTCATTTTTTCAAAATGAACCCTACTTTGTTCGAAAATTCTTTCGGAGAAGGTAATTGTCCTTTAAATCTGACAGGCAGGCGGCGTGTTAAATGATATTCAGCCACACCAATTGGTTTGCCTACAGTTCTTAATGCATATTCAACTTCCAGATTATCCTTTTCTGCACACAGGATAATTCCGATTGAAGGATTTTCATGATCGAGTTTAACCTGTTCATCAAGTAACGTGAGATAGAATTCCATTTTACCTGCATATTCCGGTTTGAATTCTGTGGTCTTTAATTCAACTGCAACAATACATTGCAAAATCCGGTGATAGAATAAAAGGTCAATAAAGTATTCCTTGTTGCCAAGAGAAACCCTATACTGATTGCCAATAAAGCAAAATCCATAACCCATTTCCAGGATTAATTTTTTAATATTTTCAACCAGAAGATTCTCAAGTCTGCGTTCCAGAACAGGTTCAGTAATTCCAAGAAACTCGAGGTTATACCGGCTTTTTAATGCCTCATCGGCTTGCTCTGCCAGGTGAATCGGCAGGGCACGATTAAAATTATGCTTTTTAGTGTTTTCAAGATATGCATGATAAGCTCCAGCCTTAATTTGATTCAGCAGCACATTCCGACTCCAGCCATTACCGGATGTGGCCTTCAGATAATATATTCGTTCAATGATATCCTTTGATTTCTGAAGAATCAGGATGTTTTGTCCCCATGGAACTTGTGAAACAAGCTGTTTCAGATTTTGCATTTCTGAAACAAGCTGTTTCAGATTTGATGCTAATCCGGTTACTGGCAGTTCGTGGTCATGAGATGAGTATTCTTCATACAACTGTCTCATTAACCATAGATTCCTCGAAGAAAAACTTATAGAATCTCCAGTCTTTTCGCTTAAGTCAATTGAAAGTTTCTCAACAACAGACTTCCCCCAACCAAATTCCTTCTGTTTTTCAATTATGGATTTGCCAATATCCCAATACAAACTGATCAGTTCGGAGTTTACTGCTTTGTATGTGAGTTGGCGGGCTGCAAAAATTTTCCCGATTATTGTTTCCAGCAAATCCCTGTAAGAGGATGTTTCAATGTTTTTACTAATCATGGTTTGTTTGTTATTCAGTTACAAAAAATGCTAAAAATCTTTCAAACACCTCACCCCAAACGCATTCGCCCTGCTTGCCGGATACAGCGACACTGAAAAATTATACAGATTCATCCCGTGCGAAATTGCCTTTGTCTGTCCCGATGATGTCGAAGACCAGAATATCGTCGCGAAATCCGGAAAGCTCCAGCTTGAGTTCAGATAGAATACGCCACTCCTCAAAGCCTTGAACCCGTTGATAATGGTATCCTGCAACGGCCTTCCGGCGCGTCCGTTGCCCAGATAATAGTTCATCAAGATTGTCCAATCACTTTCTGACGGCACATGCCACCCTGGTGGACACAATCCCTGACCAGCAGGTGTATCATCAAACTTCATCATCTCATCCCACTGGTACAGCCCGCCATATTGGGTACAATTAGCAACAGCCCCATTGTAACAGTATTTTTCTGCTGTACAATTATCAGCCTGGTGGATCGTATTTGCAATTGCAAGTCCAAAATCTAAATTTGCAGCCATCCAGCATTGGGTTCCAATCTGAACAGTAGTATAGATCTTGTTATCACGCGTATCCACTA
>JBAXRP010000302.1:0-5058 GCA_037131145.1 Bacteroidota bacterium | reverse complement strand
ATGAAGATAAGACAGTCATTCCGTAATCCAGATTTTTTGCCATCCAGCATTGGGATCCGATTTGAACCGATGGATATATTTTGTTAT
The DNA here is from genome assembly GCA_037131145.1 of Bacteroidota bacterium. Classification (GTDB taxonomy): domain Bacteria; phylum Bacteroidota; class Bacteroidia; order Bacteroidales; family FEN-979; genus CAIVAT01. Next base: position 4,971 of record JBAXRP010000302.1, on the reverse strand, counting down.
CACGGATATCTGTCACGTTATTTCCACACACAAAGACGGGTGCTGATTGTACAATAATATTCCTGGATTTGCTTGCACTGCACAAAGAAACATTGGTATATGCATAGGTAATGACCTTGGTTCCGGTTCCTGCTGCTGATGGTGTGAAAACTCCGGTAGGAGAGTTCACTCCGGGTCCGGAGTAAGTTCCTCCTAATGGAATACCTCCTTTGAGTTTGTATGGCTTTGCATTGACTGTGGTAAGCGTATCAAAACAAGAGGTAAAAATAACAGTCGGGGCTAATGTTCCAAGCATGATAATCTTTGCAGAACTTGCCGGATTCCCGGTTACACAGTTCAGGTTTGAAGTCATGACACAACGAACGCTGTCGCCGTTGGCAGGCGAATAGGTATAGGTTGGTGAATTGCCGCCTGCGTTGAGGCCATTTACTTTCCATTGATAGACTGGTACTGATCCGCCATTTGCCGGAAATGCAGTAAATACCACCGGCGATCCGGGGCAGAACGGATTGGCTGAAGCTGCTATTGCAAGACCTGCCGGCAGGCTGGTGTTGACAACCATTGTAATTGAATTCGACAATGCCGGATTGCCTGTAGGACATGATTCGGATGAATTAAGCACACAGGTAACAGCATCTCCATTTGCAGGAGTATATGTAAATACAGCATTATTCAATCCGGCATTGGTGCCATTCACCTTCCATTGATAAGTGGGTGTTGGTCCACCATTAACCGTAACTGCTGTGTAAGTTACAGGGTTCCCCAGGCAGAATGGGTTTACCGAAGGGGAAATGGATATACTAACCGGTAGAAGAGGGTTAACAACCATGTTGATCGGAATCGAAGAGGCAGGATTTCCGGTAGGACAATTCACATTAGATGTCAAAACGCAAGATACGGCATCACCATTTACTGGAGTATAACTATATGCAGGTAGATTACTACCGGTATTAACTCCGTTGACTTTCCACTGGTAACCAGGAATAGTCCCACCGTTTGTCGGCACAGCGGTAAACGTTACGGAGGTTCCGGCACAAACCGGGTTGGCCGTAGGCGAAACTACAACACTTACCGGCTGGAGTGGATTGACCATCATTGTGATTGAGTTCGATGTAGCGGGATTATTGGAAACACAAACAGTGTTTGAAGAAGTTAGAATACATTTTACAACATCTCCATTGGCCGGGATGAATGTAAATACAGGAGAATTAAGACCAGCGCTGGCTGCATTGACTTTCCACTGATATACAGGATTTGAACCAGGATTGGTGGGCGTTGCATTAAAGGTTACCGGAATTCCTGCACAGACATTATTTATAGAAGCTGCGATTGAAACATTCACCGGATCACCAACATTTACGGTTACCACATAATCCACAGGTGTCCCTGCACAATCACCGATCTTGGGAGTTATGTGATAAGTGACCACCCCGGCAGTGACACCGCTATTTATCAGAGTTTGATTTATCACCTGGCCGGAATCTGCCGAAAACCCTGAAATATTACCTGAAGAAAGGGTAGCTGTCCAGTGAAATATGATTCCAGGTTCATTACCGAATAAGGGAATATTGGTCGATTCGCCAGTACAGATTGATTTTAACAGAGGTGGATTGTTAGTAACTACTGGCACCGGAGTCGTGATTAGTTGTACTGTGTCTTTTCCATTACATACATTGCCGTTTGTGACATTCACGCAATAGGTCCCTGCTACAACGGTAGTAAAAGTCTGGTTGGTTCCAACGATTACCCCCGAACTGACATTTTTCCATTCATAAACGCATCCGGAACAGAAACCGGCATTAAATGTAACCGAATTTCCGCTACAAATAGTTCTGTCTGGACCTAAATCCGGCTGAGGACTTGGAAATATCGTGATGGTTCGCCAAGTCGTATCGGTACTGTTATCATTATGTCTTACGTATAATTCGATCGTATAATTGCCTGGGTTGCTATAAAGATGCGCAGGATTGGCAAGCGTTGATAAATTGGCTGTCCCTGAGACAGGATCACCGAAATTCCAACGGATGGTATCTGCCGGAGGCCAGATATCGCTTGCAAAGCTGACTGAATCAAACTGGCATCCAGCTCCAAATACATGCAGGTAGGAGTAGTACTTTTGAATAAATTGCGGCAGATCGTTTTGGCAAATATTGCCATTTAGACCAATTGCTCTTCTCTGAAAGTTACAGCCAACCCCAGATATTTCAGGAAAATGTATTACTCCAATGGAATCAACTGACCATAAAGGTGTATATATTTTCCCATCCGGTCCTAACTGCAATCCTCCCCAGTTTGAAGTTGCTACAGAATCAATTATCAACCTGCTGTTCATAAACTGTGTTGAATCCTCAAAATTTGCATTGTACTGAAATAAAAATCCACTGGGAAGATTAGGCACAGTTGGATCGGCCAAACCTGACAAACAATATAAAATATTTCCATTTCTTGAAAACTCAGCCGTTCCAGTATTGTAAACTTCGTGATTGTACTTGGGAAGGATCTTAAACAAAGGGGTTACATAACCAGTCTCATTATTAAAATTACAATATTCGGCAATTGTGTCATTGATATAACAAGTAATAAGCTTCTTCCCATTTTGAGAGAATTTTAAAACACCACCGTAATTTTGAGGATATACAGAAGTTGTATTCACCAGGCTTGGACTTACAACTGGGATGCTGCTTATTCCAGTAGAAGTTATTTTGTAAGATAAATATTGGTTAGGAAAAACATTCCGAACAACTAGCCATGCATCTCGGTTATTAGAGTGCCTGGTTCCGGACATCCAAGGTGCCACATTTTCACCTCCGGGAATTGGAATATTTTTCATCCCTACGATTATAGCTCCTAATCCGCCATTTAATTGCATATCAATAACCGAATAATATAATCCTTGTGGCATTATCGGTGAGTTACCGTAAAGTGGAATATAAAATAGAAAATATATTTTGGGGTTGCTTAGGCTTTTAACAGAAAACACACCATGATAAGTAGAGAGAAATCCATTCAGACCAGATCCATTTGGCATGATTGCATTATTCTTATTCCATACAAATCCACCGTCTGAATAAAACAATAGGTTGCCCAACGAGTCAGAAACACTAACAGGAAATTGACTGGTCGTCTGCATCGCACTACCAGAAACAGATACAGGGGGAATGACATTAAAATCGAGTCCGGCAAACTGCCCAAATCTCCATTGGTTCCATTCCCCCTGAGAAAATATTAGTAATGGCGATAACAAGATTTGTATACAAAAAACCACTTTTCGCAACTGACACATTGTTATCTACATTGACAGTAAGAATTCTATGGAAGATTCGCTGATACATTTATATTATTATAAGTCCAAAAGCTCGTGTTAAAAAGGAGTGAAAAGTATGGACCTGCAAGTGGGGGTAGTGGGCTGCCTGGCTCTTGAATATAAACAACAATTCTGTATAAATTATCCTCAACATCATTGTTGAGATTAAAGGGAATATCTGTTGTCGCATTAAGAGTGACATTTTTATTAAGTTGGTAAGATTCCACGGCCCCATTATAAATCACATATAAATTTGCTTTATACTGACCTGCAGATGGAGTTGCGTCAGTTAATCTTATTGAACATTGCTGTTGAGCGATTGCTCCAGAATAGGTTAGGAGGAAAAGCAGCAAAATCGAAATGTTTTTTAAAAGTTTCATAAGTTTCAAAGTTAATGGGTTTGACTGAATAATTCATTTTTCTTTCTGAATCCCCTATTGTTTTCGATGATATTGGAAGCAATAGGGTCCAAATTGGCCAAGTTATTTTTACCAAGCTTTTGGATCGTTAGTTTGACCAGAAAATTCGTCATAAAGATTAGGCGTATAATTTTTAGTGCTTGAAATACTAGAGATGATAACTGGCTATTCCTGATCAATAAAGGTAAGGACAAGATCGCCGGTTTACGGGGTATCATTTGTACATTATAGCGTTACACATTTGTATAATTCTTCATATAATTTGAAGGGCTACAATCTAATAATCAATGACAAACAATTCAGAGCCGGTCACCTTTTGGGTGACGGAGATTTTGGGTTGATATAGAATTCAGGGGAATTGGAGGAATATTTGGTAAAAAGAGCTCGATCGAATGATATATTTCTCGCTGAGTTAACCCACTTTAATAAAAAACCAGATTCCTTCTTTCGAGAAGTGTTTCAACTTCGTTGTCTTTGACAAAAATAATGTATCATAATTTGGTTCTCAAACCGTCTAATCTCTAGTACACCTCACCGGAAATGCATTTGCCCTGCTCGAAGGATACAACGATACCGAATAATCGTATACATTCAACCCATGCGATATTCCTTTTGTGGCATTCCACGGGGTGGATGACCAGAAAAGAGTGGCAAACCCGTTGAAACTCCAACTTGAATTCAGATAAAAAACTCCGCTGGTCAATGCTTTGAATCCGGTAATATTTGTATCCTGCAAAGGTTTACCTGCTAAAGCATTTCCAAGGTAAAAGTTGAACAAGGTAGTCCAATCTGCTTCAGTCGGAATATGCCAACCAGGTGGACATAACCCCTGCCCAGCAGGGGTGTCATCATATTTCATCATCTCATCCCATTGGTAAAGTCCACCATTGTTTGTACAATTGAGCGGGTTGTCATTGTAACAATATTTTTCGGCGATACAGTTGTCAAATTGAACCTGACTGGGTGAAATCTGGTTTCCATAGTTTAGATTTGCTGCCATCCAACACTGTGTGCCGATCTGAACTGTCGGGTAGGTCTTAGCATCCCGGATGTCTGTCAGGATATTTCCACAGGTAAATGGTGCAGAGGATTGAACAATGATTGTTTTCGTTTTATTGGCACTGCATACCGCTACATTTGTGTATGTATAAACAATGCTTTTCAATCCAGTACCCGCCAAGGATGGGGTGAACGTTCCGGTTACGGAATTGACACCCGGTCCCGAATAGGTTCCTCCCAATGGAATAC
>JBAXRP010000301.1:0-5064 GCA_037131145.1 Bacteroidota bacterium | reverse complement strand
GAACCTGGAACCTGGAACCTGGAACCTGGAACCTGGAACCTGGAACCTGGAACTTATAATCCGGCCTCCATATTTTTCATTACCGGATGCACACCTAATGGATAATCACGCAGAATAAGCGATGTAATCCACCGGTAATCTTCCTCACTATTAACAAAATCAATTCCATTGGTGTCTATTAATAACACACGGAGATCATTTTGCTGACGTAAAAAATCAAGATACCCCATCTGAATTTTTTCAAGGTACTCAAACTGAATTTGCTGTTCATAAGGACGACCCCGCTTTTGAATGTTTTTTTTCAGATTTTCGAGGTTGAGATATAGATAAATAATCATGTCCGGTTTTGGAACAACAGAGCTGACGATTGAAAATAATTTACTGTACAGTCCGAATTCAAGCGCTTCAAGATTTTTGCTGGCAAAAATCAGAGATTTAAAAATAAAATAGTCGGCAATTGTAAAACTCTTAAAAATGTCGGCAGCGTTAAACTGTGTTTTCAACTGCTGATAACGGTCGGCAAGGAATGATAGTTCAAGCGGAAATGCATACCTCGCCGGGTCTTCATAAAATTTCGGGAGAAATGAATTTTCCTCAAATTGCTCTAAAACAAGCCGGGCATTATTTTCATCAGCCATTTTTGTAGCCAATGATGTTTTCCCTGCTCCTATGTTACCTTCAATGACAATATAATTATACACCTGACGATGGCATTAGTCTGATAATATTACCTGTGAACGATCCTTACACTCATTTAAAAGTACAAAAATAGTCTTTTTCAGCAGGGGATGTATATAACCTGAGGCAACCTCATTTAATGGAATAAGGGTAAACATCCGCTCGTGCAACTTCGGATGAGGCACCATCAGGCGCTCGGTGAATATCAAACGATTTCCAAATAATAAAATGTCAAGATCAATAATCCGCGCCTCATAAAGCTGATCTTCCGCATGGATTTCACAACCGGATATTTCACAGGAACTCCTTGCTGATGAACGTAAACGCCCCATCATTTTCTCAATTAATAACAGTTTGTCAAGAAGTTGTTCCGGCGTTATATTTGTGTTTATCCCTATTACCTGATTAAGAAAAAGTACAGGATCATCAAACCCCCAGGGCTGTGATTCATAAATTGCCGAGGACGTAAAAATATTACTAACTACCTCTGCTATCAGGTTTCGCGCATTCAATAAATGATTCTTTCTGTCGCCGCGGTTACTCCCCAGTAAAATATAAACTTCTTCCATGAAAGCAAGGGTTTGGAATATGAGACTTGGAATTTGGGACTTGGAACTTGAGATCAACTGTCACAATATAACCGTTTGCAGTAAAGTTGATTCCAACAAATTTTAGAAATATTCCTTCACCTCCAGTTCTCCGCGTACCACCATTAACCCGTTTATTGCAAGCGCTTTCATCTCATCTTCGCCGGGGAAAACATGAACGGGAGCCAGTTTATAAACTCTTTCCTGAATCCAGTTTACAAAACCTTTGTCGTAGGCGATACCGCCGGTAATAAGTATAGCGTCAACTTCGCATTTCAGCACTGTAAACATTTCGCCAACATATTTGGCTATCTGGTATGCCATAGCATGGTAGATCAGTTCGGCGTTTTTATCGCCTGCGTCAACCATTTTTTCAACATCGTAAGCATTATTTGTTCCAAGATATGCCACCAACCCGCCTTCGCCTTTTACCATTTTCTGAACCTCTTTCAGAGAATATTTGCCACTGAAGCAAAGACGCACCAGATCGCCTACTGGCAATGTTCCGGTGCGTTCGGGGCTGAACGGACCTTCGCCGTCGAGACCCTGGTTTACGTCAATCACCCGCCCTTTCTGATGTGCGCCAATTGTAATTCCACCGCCGAGATGGACGACAATCAAGTTCAGGTCTTCGTATTTGCGGTGAGTTGATTTGGCATATTCACGGGCAACGGCTTTCTGATTCAGTGCATGAAAGATTGAAATACGCTGCAAAAGGGGGTGCCCTGAAATTCGGGCGATATCGTCAAATTCATCAACCACGATGGGGTCAACGATATAGGCGCTGGCATTAGGCATGGATTTCACGAGGTCGTGTGCGATCAAACCACCCAGGTTACTGGCATGTTCGCCGAGGGGACTGTTTTTCAGATCGGCAATCATCGCTTCGTTCACTTTATAAATGCCGGAAGGAATCGGTTTTAGCAAACCTCCTCTGCCAACAACAGCCTGCAGGTCATTTATTTGCATATCCGCATCTTTCAACTGCTGAAGGATGATATCTTTACGGAACTCAAACTGATCGGTGATTTTTGCAAAAGGCGCCAGTTCTTCGGTCGTATGTTTGATATTCTTTAAAAATATCGGCTCAATATTATGGTAAACGGCAATTTTGGTGGATGTTGATCCAGGATTTATTGCCAGAACTCTAACGTCTTTCATTCTTAAAAAACCTTATTTTGGAGTATTGTTTAATTTTCGTTGCTTGCTGTGATGAATTCCATAGCTAAAATAAATCATGAACCCGATAGCCATCCACACAATAAGCCTTAACCAGGTATCAATTGGCAAAGCTGCCATTTGTATCAGGCAGATAAGAGCGCCCAGAGCAGGTATCCAGGGTACAAACGGGGTTCGAAAAGGCCGTTCCAGGTCGGGCCTCGTTTTTCGAAGGACGATGATGCTGACACAAACAATGGCAAAGGCAAGTAAGGTTCCGATAGAGACCAGTTCGCCCAGAATGCTGATCGGAAGAACGCCGGCAAGCACAATTGCAACCATTCCGGTTAATATTGTACTAAAGTAAGGCGTTTTAAATTTTGGGTGGACTTTTGAAAAAACCGGCGGCAAGAGACCGTCTTTTGACATGGTATAAAAAATCCTTGGCTGCCCAAGGAGCATAACGAGGATCACTGAACTCAAACCTGCGATAGCGGCAATTTTAACAATCGGCCTGAGCCAGAACATCCCTTCGCCCATTGCATTTACTCCCACAGCCACCGGGTCTGACACATTCAGTGTGGTATAACTTACAATACCTGTAAGAACAATTGCCACGAGAATATAGAGTACGGTTGAAACGCTAAGCGATCCCAGAATCCCGATAGGCATATCGCGTTGGGGATTCTTCGCCTCTTGTGCAGCCGTTGAAACTGCGTCGAATCCGATGTAGGCAAAGAAAATCACGCCTGCCCCCCTGAGGATGCCACTCCATCCAAAATGCCCCCAGACTCCTGTGTTTTTCGGAATAAACGGATGCCAGTTCCCTGCCTGAACAAAAGCAATCCCAATGGCAATAAACAAAATAATGACAGCTACTTTAACGATAACCATTATATTATTGAAATTGGCGGATTCCCTAATCCCGACAACCAACAGTATCGTAAGCGCGGCAATGATGAACATCGCCGGAAGGTTGATGATCGCAGTAACATGTGGCAGGGAGTCCACGTTGACCCCCTGGGATATTAGACTTGATGAAAGGTTTTCTGTCAGTTGCTGCCATCCCAGCTTTGGAACTTCAACCAGAACAGAACCGGTTGCCGCAGTAAGCGCTGTTGGGATAAATATTCCAAAATCCCTCAGGAAACTTACTACATAACCCGACCATCCCACTGAAACCGTTGAAGCGGCGAACAGGTATTCAAGGATAAGATCCCAGCCGATAATCCAGGCAAGAAATTCACCGAGCGTTGCATAAGAATAGGTGTAAGCGCTACCGGAAATCGGGATCATCGAGGCAAACTCCGCGTAGCACAATCCGGCAAAAGCACAGGCAATTCCGGAAATGACAAAGGAGATCACAATCGCCGGTCCGGCGTATTGTGCAGCAGCCTGGCCGGTGAGAACAAAAATACCTGCTCCTATGATTGCACCGATACCGAGCGTAGTGAGGTTAAGACCGGTAAGGGTTTTCTTTAATCCTGCTTTGTTGTCCTTTGCTTCCTGGAGTAAATCACTGAGGGATTTTGTAATAAACAGGTTATTTGCCATGAACTAAAATTTAGAAGATGAGCGCTAAATTGCCGCAGCCATCACAATGCTGGCTTGCTTTGACTCTTCGGTATCGGAGCGTGACGTAAGAACAATGGGCGCCGCTGCGCCAAGCACTACTGCCGCCAGTTTTGCATTTGCTGAAAAGCCCCAGGCTTTGTAAAGAAAATTTCCCGCTTCAATATCGGGGGCAATGAGTAAATCGGCGTCGCCGGCAACATCGCTTACAATGCCTTTGTGTTTTGCGCTGGCAGCGCTAACGGCGTTATCATAAGCCAAAGGCCCGTCAATGATGCAATTTTTTATCTGCCCGCGCTGACTCATTTTCGATAGTAAGGCGCCATCAAGCGTTGCCGGCATAGCTTCATTGACCATTTCAACAGCAGCGAGAACGGCAACTTTTGGTTTGGCATATCCCAGCTTGTTCATAAATTCCACAGCGTTAACAGTCAGGGCGACTTTTGTTTTGAAATCAGGAGCCAGGATCATCGCCGCATCGGTTAGCCCAAGTAGTTTATGATAAGTGGGCAGTTCAAATAATGCAAAATGCGAAAGAACCTCACCTTTACGTAATCCATTTTCCTTGTCAAGAACCCCGCGTAAAAAAGTAGCAGTCGGCACATTGCCTTTCATCAGTATATCGGCTTCATGGTTGCGAACCATTTTCACTGCTATTTTAACCGAGTTGGCGTCAACCTCTTCATGAATGATTTTCATCCCTGAAACGTCAAGATTCAGTTTTTTGGCTATCTCGCGAATCTTTTTTTCATTTCCAACCAGTACAGCCTCTACCATTCCCATTTTATCCACAGCACAAATCGCTTCAAGACAATGTTCATCGTGAGCCACGGCTACGGCAAGTCTCTTTTTTCCTGATTTTTTTGCAAGATCATTAAGATCAGATAGTTTTGTCAGACAAGTGGTTGCTCCACTTTCAGTTGTTGTAGTCATAAAATTGAATTAAAATTGAGAAATAAAATTTGAAAAATTATCTATTTACCATTTCACATGTCAAACAACTCACCAGCTCACCAACTTACCAACTTACCAGCTTACCAGCTTACCAGCTTACCAGCTTACCAGCTTA
>JBAXRP010000300.1:0-5082 GCA_037131145.1 Bacteroidota bacterium | reverse complement strand
ACTTAATTGTGATAAGGCTTGAGAAATTTAACATTTATTAATAGACACTTGTGACTGTTTTTCAAAACGCTGCAAATATCGGAAAATTATGCCACACGACAAATCTTACTGTTATGCGGGTCTAATTCAAAAATTTAAAATATTTTTGTAAAATTAAAGTTATTACAATATTAAAAGAACCTGATGTTTTGAGATTGACGAAACGCTACTCCCTCGCCGCCATATTCCTGTTGATATCGGGATTGTTTTTGTTTAACGGGTGTTCCACCAAGAAAAACACCATGTTACGCCGTACTTATCACAACGTCACCTCTCACTTTAACGTTTATTGGAATGGGATGGATAATATGCGGCAGGGAATTAAAGAGTACAAAGCAAGTTTGAAGGACAATTACTCGCTGGTTCTTCCGGTTTACAACTATGGCGATAAAACATCGGGCGTTAAAATGGCTCAATATGCTGATATTGCCATAAAAAAAGCATCCAAAGCCATTAACAAACATTCCATGACCTTCAGCAGGAAAGAGTATGTTCGTTGGATTGACGATTGCTACATGCTTATCGGCAAAGCGCACTTTTACAAACAGGATTATCCGATGGCGCGACGTACCTTTGAGTTTGTTATAAAGACGTATAACTACAATGATATTAAATATGAGGCTATGCTCTGGGTAGCAAGATCGAACAATCAGATTGGCGATTTCAACAAAGCCGAATCAATGCTCGACATGCTTCTCGGTAAGATGAATAAAGGCGAAGCGTCAGAAAAATTCGAAACTGAAATTAATCTCGAATATGCCCAGTTACAAATTCTGAAAAAAAATTACGAATCGGCTATCCCATATCTCACCCGCGCGCTTGAATTGAACCCTCCTGCGAAAATGCGCACCCGTTGCAAATTTATACTCGGTCAGATTTATCAACTTAATGGCGAAATTGACGAGGCTTCCCGCTACTTTCTGGAAGTCTTAAAAAAAGCGTCGGATTATGAAATGGAGTTTAATGCAAAAATCAATATCGCAGAATGTTATAACGCCAAAAGCGGGGACAGGGAATTTATCATCAAAAAGCTGACTAAAATGCTTAAAGATGACAAAAATACTGAGTACCAGGATCAGATTTATTTTGCCCTTGCAAATATCGAAATGAAAGATGCCGATACAGGAGCAGCCATTGACTTATACAAGAAATCAGTCTCCTCCAGCGTCAAAAATAATTATCAGAAAGCGATATCGTCTTTGAGTTTGGCAGATATTTACTTTGAAAGCCGGAAATATCTCCAGGCTCAGTTATATTACGACTCTACCCTGCAGTTTCTTCCTAAGGACTACGCAAATTATAAGGAACTGTCGCAGAGAACTTCAACGCTTACCGACCTTGTTAAAAACCTACAGGTTATATACAGGCAGGATAGTTTGCAGACTTTGGCTGGGATGTCGGAGGATAAACGCAATAAAGTGATTGATAAAATCATCGCTGATTTGGCTGAAGCCGAACGAAAAAAGCAGATGGATGAGCAAAAAAGAGTTGCAAATCAATCTCTTTTTGGACAGAATACCGGTCAGGAGCAGTCAGCCACAGGGTCGAAAGAGGGCCGTTGGTATTTTTATAACCCCACTATCATGGCAAGCGGATTTTCAACATTCAGGCGTAAATGGGGACAACGAAAATTAGAGGATAACTGGTTCCTGACAGATAAAACCGTGGCAGCGTTTTCGGAGGAACAACCTGCCGGCGAGGATACTACCGGGGCTTCTGCCGACACTACAAAGAATGGAAAAAAGGGGTTAGCCAAATCTAAAAATCCGAAAGAAAGAGCATACTATCTGCCTGATATTCCAGTTACAAAGGAAAAAATTCAGGCGTCAAATGATATGATTATAGAAGCCTATTATCAGGCAGGATTTATTTTTGTGGAAGGGCTTGGCGATTACAGCAATTCAATTGAAACTTTCGAAAAATTGCTCGACCGTTTCCCCGACAACAAATACAAGATGCAATCGGCTTACGAATTATGTATGCTATATAAACATCTTCAGAATGACCCCAAAAGCGACTTCTATAAAAATCAGATTTTAACGCTTTATCCGCAGAGCGATTATGCGAAATTGCTGGTAAATCCCGACTATTACAAGGAGATCAACTCAAGGCAATCAGAGGCGTCGAGACTATACAACGACACCTATAAAGCCTTTACTAATCAGCAATATTATATGGTGATAAACAATGGAGACATTGCGAGGACGCGATTCAAAACCGATTCGGTTCTTATGCCGAAATTTGATTACCTGCGGGCGCTTGCAATTGGCAAAATTGAAATTGTTGACTCTCTAGTTGTCGCCATGAACAAAATCATTACCGATTATCCGAAAAGCAAAGTCAGACCTTTAGCCGAAAATGTACTTGCTTTTCTTGGACCTAAGAAAAACTCAAGCGGCGTCACAATCGGAAAAGACTCATCTTCGGTTACCCCCGTAGCGGCAGAACTCTATAAATTTGATCCAAACGCGGTGCATTTTTATATTTTGATTGTCAACGATAATCTGGTTGATGTTGAGGCTTTGAAGGTGAAATTGTCTGATTATAATAGTAAATACCACGACCTTGAAAATCTGATGGTTAATAATCTGGTGCTCGATGATGGCCGCCAGATGATAACCGTGAACAATTTCGACAACAGCGCTAAGGCGATAACCTACATTCTTGGTATCCGCGACAGTAAATATATTTTCACAAAGCTACAGAATGCCGGTGAATTCTACGATTTTGTTATTTCAGTTGAAAATTACCCTGTATTTTACAGGAGTAAGGACATAACGCAATATCTTCGCTTCTTTGAAAAATATTATCCGATTCAAAAATAGTTTGGTCATGTCAAAAAACAGAGAACCAGAAATTCCCTCGATAAATATCCTGGGACCCGGCGCCGTTGTTAAAGGTGAAATTCAGGTTAACGGAGATTTTCGCATTGATGGTACGCTTAACGGCTCCATATATTGCAAGGGAAAAATTGTTGTTGGACCCACAGGTAAAATTGAGGGCGATATCCAATGTCAAAATGCCGATTTTTCGGGAGAAGTAAAAGCTTCTGTCAGAGTTACGGAACTCCTGACCCTTAAAGAAACTGCAAGGTATAGCGGCGACATGATCACCGGCAAACTTGCTATCGAGCCTGGCGCACAGTTCTCAGGAACATGCGCAATGGAACAAGGCGGTGCGAAGGAGATAAAATTTTTAGAAAATCTTAATGAAACCTGACCCCGGAAAGAATTTTAACGATTATGCCCGCTACTCAGGAATGGCATTTCAAATGCTCGCAATTATCCTGCTGGGCGTTTTTGCCGGCTGGAAAGCCGATCAATGGTTGAATTCAAAACCGGTTTTTACTGTTATCCTTTCTCTGATTTCTGTTGTTCTCGCTATCTACTTCGTTACCCGCGATCTTCTGCGTAAATAATCGTTGATTATGGTCATACCACCAAATTCTATGTATTTAAAATATCTCCGCCAACTTTTATATTTTTCCGCTGCCGTTGGCACAGTTGCAGCGCTTCTGTCATTCATTCTGCCGAAAACATTTATTTCACCTGCGCTCCCTTTTCTGTTTTTGTTTTTCATCTCCACATCTCTATTGTCTTTCTATTTTCTGCTTAAATCAACGGGAAAACGTTTAATCAGATTTGTCAATGCTTTTCTGTTGACCATCCTGCTGAAACTAATTCTTTACGTTGGAGTAATGGTTGCTTACGCTTTGTTAAACCGCAATGACGCCGTTCCCTTTCTTGTCAGTTTTTTTATCCTTTACCTGATCTACATGGTATTCGAAACAGTTTTTATCATTCAGTATAGCCGGAATCCCGACAAAGAATCCGATTAGGATGACCGGTATGGGTTCACAAAATTGTTTACCTTTGTTTATTGATTCGTCGAAAATGGCTCATATTATACGCAGGGAACATTTCAGCGCCGCTCACCGGCTTTACCTACCGGAATATTCCGAAGCTGAAAACTTTGAGGTTTTTGGCAAATGTTCCAATCCAAACTGGCATGGTCACAACTACATTCTTTATGTCACGATCAAAGGCAACGTAGATCCGAAAACCGGACTGACTATTCATCTGCGTCATGTCAGCAGACTGATTGATGAAAAGATATTGCAAAAGGTTGATCATAAAAATTTAAATATGGAAGTAGATTTCCTTCAGGGAAAGGTGCCCACGAGTGAAAATGTTGCCATCGGCATCTGGAATGAACTTGCAGATGAAATCAGAAAACTGGGCGGCGCCCTTTTCTGTGTAAGGCTCGAACAGTCTGAAAACAACATTATCGAATACTTTGGGGAGTAAAAAACCAACTGATTTATGACGAAAATAAATGCAAATTACGAAAGGGTTGAAGAATTCAATGTAAAAGCAACCGAGGAACTGAGTTTTCATTACAGGGAGATTCTTAGGCTGATCGGTGAAAACCCCGACCGTGAAGGCTTGGAAAGAACGCCGTTGCGCGTTGCCAAAGCTATTCAGTTTTTCACTCAGGGTTATTCCATTGACCCCAAAGAGATTCTCAATTCAGCCAAATTCAGAGAAGATTACAGGGAAATGGTTATCGTAAAAGACATAGAAATCTACTCCCTGTGCGAACACCACCTGGTTCCGTTTATCGGTAAGGCTCATGTTGCCTACATTCCAGATAAATACATCACTGGGCTAAGTAAAATTGCGAGGGTGGTTGATATTTATGCTCGTCGCCTTCAGGTTCAGGAACGGCTCACAATGCAAATCAAGGATGCCATAAATGAAACTTTGAAGCCCCTAGGCGTGGCAGTTGTTATAGAGGCACAACATTTGTGTATGGCTATGCGCGGCGTTCAGAAACAAAATTCAGTAACAACTACATCTGATTTTGTAGGCGCCTTTGAACGGGATAAAACCAGGGCTGAGTTTTTGCACTTGATTAGCACCAAACTTCATTGAATGGATTTAAGGGATTGAAGGGATTGAAGGGATTGAATGGATTGAATGGATTGAAGGGATTGAATGGATTGAATGGATTGAATGGATTGAAGGGATTGAAGGGATTGAA
>JBAXRP010000299.1:0-5083 GCA_037131145.1 Bacteroidota bacterium | reverse complement strand
GGATTCAAGTTTCAAGTGGTAAAACGGTAAAGTGGTAAAACGGTAAAAGGTGTCCTCCTCACTTCGTCCTTCGTCTCTCGTCCCTCGTCCCTCGTACTTCACTCAAACACCACCTTCCCCACATAGCTCCTCCTCCCATTATCCACCACCACCTGGTACATCCCTTTGGCATGGGCTTCGAGGTTCAGCCTGATCTTGCCGTCGGCAAGGGACAACACTGTCTTTTCAATCAGTTTTCCCTGGAAATCAAATACCTGAAGCGTGAGCTGCTTTTCGTGCAAAAATTCCTCCGGGATGGTTACGGTGCTTATGCCGGTGGTGGGGTTGGCGTAGATGGTCAGTTGTGGTTGCGTGTTTGCCATTGTTTTGGGTACAACGGATGTGATGGCATCATGCTTTGCAATGAAAATATCGTTTGAGCCATAACTTTTAATTGATTGCGCACCGAAATTTATAGTCCCGCTGAAACACCCTGTTAAAATCGCGTTTTCACTATTATCAAATGTCACACTGCTGTGATAAGCATTAGGTACATTGGTTATTCCTAAACACTGTCCCAACTCATTATATCTGGCCAGGAACATATCGTTCGGTGAACCGGCAGAAATGGAATGATCGCCAAAAACAGCATTACCTGAGAAATTTCCTATTGCATAGATATCTCCCGTGAATGTTGATGCAGCAAATCCAAAATAAACTTCATTTCCGGTAATATGTCCTTGTCTTGCCCATAAAGCAGTACCATTGTTGTCGTATTTTGCAATGTACCAGTCGCGCTTACTGCCATTGGTCAACACTATGTTGTCAAAATACGCGGTGTCCTTGAAGTCTCCTGTGGTATAAATATTTCCAGCCCGGTCCAGGTCGATGGTGCCCCCCATGTCGGCATACGGACCGCCCATTGTTTTTACCCATAAGATATTACCACTTGTGTCGAATTTCGAAATAAAGGGATCTTGTTCGTTGCAAACAACTGTTATTTTATCCAGAGTTAAAGATTTAGATACCGACAATCCTCCCAAATACAATCTGTTACCCGAGTATTTAATTTGACCGAGGTAACCATTTTCATCGATAACTTGTTTTGCCCAGATAATCGATCCGTCGGATGACCGGAATTTTACAATAAATCCACCCGCATCAAGTTTGACGTTTGAAAAATATGCCGGAAAGCTAAGATTTCCTGACATGTAAACAGATCCTTCATTGTCATCTGAAATGCTTAAAGAATTTGCATTGCCATTTAAGCCAGTACCAATGGCCCACACACAATTTCCTTCAAGGTCTGCTTTTGCAAGGAAAATCTTTTCCCCATTTCCCAAATTACAATTAATGAATTTGCCATTCGTCCCTCCGATTGTTCCGGCTGTAATTAGTGTATTTGAATATTGTTCATAGAGTATATCATTGGAACCATCGCCACCTGTTGAGCCTGCTCTTTTTGTCCAGATAAATTTTCCATCGCGATCCAATTTTGAGACATATAAATCCGTAAGACCATAGGGAACCAGGGTGTCCTGTCCAAAAACTGCATAAGGGAAAAAATAGTTGCCAAACACATAAATGTTGCCTTGCATGTCAGTGCATACCGGCCCCCCGGACTCATAGTTTATTCCACCCGCGTGAGTGGCCCATTGCCAGGTTTGCGCGTAAATTGGGAATATTGATAAACAGGTGAGGGTTATAATCATTAAATACTTAAAGTTTGTTTTCATGGCACATCATTATTTTATAATTAGTTTTTTATAACAGACAATATCATTGAATTCCATTTCCATGATATAGTATCCTTTCTGAAGAAATGAAAGATCTATTATTAAGTCTTTTGTCATAAAGATCCTTTCCAGAATTTTTTCTCCGGCAATATTGAAAATATTGATCTTTAGGAATTCTGAAATATCATTGGTCACTCGTATAGAAATTAATCCAGAAGACGGATTTGGATAGTAGAGAATGTCACAGTTGTCATTCTCAACACTAAAACAAAGCTTTAATTCCTTAGGTATTTCCGTTGAAGAAGTAGTTGTTTGTTCTGTTTCTTTTAGAAATGTTTGAAATTCAGGACATTTCGGAAATGTTTCACTTAGAAAAACATTCAATTCTCCTGACAAACAAACTTCAAATGAAGGGAGAAGGTTGATTTCACGACGAGCTGTAATTTCACAATTTCCACCTGACTGAACCAGAAACGCAGATGCTGACACTGAATTCCAACCTTGGTAATATTTAGATATTCCGCCGGAAATTGTTATATTTTGTAAACTTTCATCGTAAGCAAACCCTTTTTTTTTGATCCTGATAGTATCATGATTAGTAACTCCAATCGAAGGTGGAGGATTGTAATCAGACGACCATCCTCTTTCAACTCGTTCGTAACCGGGATATGAAATTTTTATATCATCAATGGTTGTAGCATAATATATTTTGGGCGTAGGATAAGCATTAAATACGCCATCTTTATCAGTAAAAGTATAATGAGGGCTTATTCCGGTTTTACTTTTCGTCGAATCTCCCAAAATATCCCTAACGAAGCTATTTAGTATAACTACTGCACCTTCAATAGGCGATCCTGTTTCGAAATCAAGAACCAAACCAGTGATTGTATAATTATTATTTGTATTATAATTAAATGGATTATAATACAGTCCGGATGGTTCAGGGAAATCCCCTGGGGGTTCAGTTGGATCAAATGTCCGAAAATCTTCTACCGCAGGTTTTCTGAAGGTGGAATAACCGGTCACAGAATCCCAATTCCCGGGGTTAAGCAGTCCGAAAAAGGATTCCCGGTAATCGGATGCATTTGAATCGTTGGGTTCAAGCCCATAATAGGTATCCTGAAACTGCCACCAGGAAATCCCCGAGGCGCCACAGTTGCGCATCATCTGAATCACCGTATCGGCGAAAATGTGCTGGGCTTCTGTTGAACCCCATACATACGGTGGGTATGAATAGGCAAGGTGTACGGAATCATCAAAAGGTGGAAATTGATTATCCGTGGCTATAAACCCGGTTTCCCCGATGATCCACGGGATAGGGATGTTGTTTGCCGTCCAGATCAACTCGTCCTGAAACCGCATCATCGCGGTATCAATATTATAATGTTCCTCCGGCCGTAAATTTGGATAAATATGCTCCGAAACAAAATCAAGTTTCAAAATCCCCGGATCCCATTCTATGACATCATTATAATTAAATGTGCCAAGACCCATCGTGACCAGATGGTTCGGATCGCCCAGTTTTACCGAATCGTACCAACTGCCAACATATTGGCAAACTTCATATTTATTGTGATCATAAGCTGGATTGAAGATGGTATCACTGTCAACCCAGGTTGGTTCATTGTACAGGTCGTAGGCCAGCACTGCCGGGTTTTCGGCAAAACGGGCAGCATATACCTTTAAATAGTTGGCGATATCGGCAACGGCCTCCGGCGATTGGGCCAATCGTCCGGTCGAAGGCACAAGAATCACCTTCAAACCGCAAGCCCCTGCAATACCAACAATCTCCTCCAGTTTCTTGAGAATGGCATTCATGTTGGAATTTGTGGAATAAGGGGGATTTAGGTTCCATTCAATCTTCATTGATTCATATGGATAACGGTATTGATTGACGTTATACCTGAATCCCTGGACCATTCCACCAGCTTTTTCGGGTGTAGGCGCCATCAACCGTATGGCATTAAATCCCATTTCATGGATTTCCGTAAAATCATGGACAAAAGAATTATGATTGCATGTATCGATCGGGCTGCAATCATAACCCCATTTCACACCATAGAAACCGGCGGGGGCAATATAGAAACTGCCTAAACCATCGTGGATGATATCCGCCTGATAATTGCACACCACTGGATAAAAATCATCGCCGTTTTCATCCTTGAACTGCTTTCCCTCGATAGTAACGTATTGCCCTTGCATGGTTATCACAAAGATACCACATAATAACAGGGTCAGGAGGGCGCGTTTCATCTTTTATCCTCCCTGACGGATAAAATCAGCGATTTAAGTTCGTAGATCTGTTTCTGTAGCGAGATGATATATAGCGATTGCTCCTCGATCTTCTCGAGCAGTTTTACCTGCATTTGTCCAATCTCAAAGCCTTCGTTCCCCAAAACTTCCTGTGCCGAAGGCAGGCCCGGCAGGTGGCGGTTGACATTGATGTAGGTTTCAAGATCAGGGATGCTGATCAGGGAATACCCTTTATCAAACACATAATCGGCAAAAGCGGAGACGGTGACTTTGACTGACCTCGCTTTTATACCTCCTTCAACATATAACTTGTAGGGGGATGCAGAATCGGGGGGATTGGTTCCAATTCCGATGGCGGTAGCCTTGAAGTTGCCGTTTACTTCTAATGCCTGGCTTGGTGTTTTGGTGTTGATCCCGACCCGGCCTGTCGGCGTAATGGTCATTTTAACATTGTGCCGTACTGTGGAATCGGTATGGCCATTTTGTGTTCCTCCTGTTGAGGTGATTGTACTGAAGTGCAAATTTCCGTCGGTGGTTCCGTATAAAATCGCGCCACCGTTATATTCGCCATCGCCTCTGGATATCCAAATGGCATTGGACATTTGCATCATGTTGAATCCCAAATATCCGATCTCGTGGTTCGGATTGCCGTTGTACCAATGACCGGCTACAATCCTTTCCCAATCATCGCCAAATATGGCTTCACCTATAACATGTAAGGAAGCCCATGGCGAAAGTGTCCCTATTCCGAGCATTCCAATGCCTGAACTATTTTCATTGTAGTACAGATTGGTTCGGCCTAACACCGAAGTTGTCCCGGTATTGTCCTCCTCCTGGTTGCCTCCACCACCTCCACCACCGGTTGAGATCCACAAAGGAATGTAATTGGGGTCGCCGTTGCCGGTTACAGTGTCCGTTTGGGCAATGACATGTGGGGCAATAAGAATCCCAAGATAAGAGATTACGAGAAAACAGAAGAGATTTTTCATTTTCATAATTTTAAAAGGTTTGCATTTCAGTTTTACTTTTCATTAAACTTAATGGGGGAATATTTCCAGCTACTCTATCCACACATCCACCACGATATCATCAATGCTCTGCACCAATACCCCCCA
>JBAXRP010000298.1:0-5163 GCA_037131145.1 Bacteroidota bacterium | reverse complement strand
TCTCAATACGGGTTGGAGCCAAAGGGAGCAGATTGCCATACTTGTCGGTATGCATGTAGCATATTTTATTACCGTCTTGATCCTGAAGTTTCTGAATGAGATCTGAATAATTTCTCAAAGCATCCCGTAAAAGATCGAGGTCCATCCTCGATGTATTTGAAAATGTTTTCATAAAATGTCGTTGTTTAGGGTTCCAATTGTTTGAATGAGTTAGTTCATCTGAACTGCTTCTTTTCGCCGACCGGTTTACCGGCACTTTCGCAGGTCTTCCATTACCTCGGTCTCAAAATAAAAAAGCTTGCCACCTAATTTATAAGAGCGTACAATGCCTGATTTACTATATCTGTGAAGTGCAGGTCGACTAACTCCTATAATTTTACAAACATATTTGGCCGTTACCGGTTTTTCGATTCTTAACATTTTGTCCATGATTTATAGTTTAAATTACATGCGGCAAAAGTAGACATCCAAACATGATATTTCCGATAAAGTTATTAACAACTACTTGAATATGAACTAATTAATACTAATTAATACAGAATAATACAAAAAAATACCGGGATTAACAAATAATAAATTTTGAGGTATCCCCATGGTCCCCCGATATTATCTTTATACCCGGCAATGGATTGTTGTTTTGCTATCTGAAAAGGTGATTTTCGATAAGAAATAATAATTCAAAATTAGCGATGGCTAATTTTTTTCATAAAAGTATTTCAGGTAGCTTCAGATTTTTTGAAAGGGAATTAACGTAATTTTGCAAGGGGTTACAAGCCTTTAATTAGCTTGTCATTTGTTTACAAATTAGGCGTGTACGATTTGAATACGTGTCAGTAAAGTTGACAGTTTTTAGGCACTACCCTCTAAAACATTAGTAAATACTGCCTATCCAGAAGCCATGTTAGCCCCTCCAAGGAGAAGGGGCCGGGGGTTGAGGTGGCTTTCCAAACGAAGGGGTCTGCGGTTGAGGTGGCTTTCCAAACGAAGGTGCCTGCGGTTGAGGTGGCTTGCATTGAAGGGGACTGGAGTTGAGGTGGTTTTCCCAAAAAATTTCGACCGCTTCGCGGTGGGATAAAAAATAAAAAAAATAAAAAATTTAAAGTGTCAAAGGATCAAATAAATCAAAGTTAATTGTCTCTCAAACAGCGCAGGCTAAAGCCGTACGCCTTGCCGTCGTAGCCCATGTAGCTGTAGCTACTGCCGACGTTCAGGTACCAGCCGAGCGCCGCGCTGCCCTGCGTACTGCTCCAGTAGATGCCGTCCGTGCCCCTGTAGTCCAGCGAACCACCGCTGTAGCTGAGATACCCGGCAGCATGGAGTTTCAATCCTGATCCCCATGGGCCGGCCCACGTAGTCCAACCGCCTGTGTTATCCACGTTGTACCATTCTGTGTAGGTGGGGATGCGCCATTGGGTTCCAAGTTCGAGGTTGCATGGGTCGTTGGCGGTGAGCCAGTCGGAACTCTCATTTATGCTTGTGATAGTCCATGCAGGAGTTGTTGAGCCATCATTTTTGTAACCCTGTTTGCGGTTAAACTGCCAGTACCAGCCGGCCGAGGCTTCGGTGGCGTCGCTTACTGCCGTGGCTTGCTGCGTGGCGCCAAGGTTTTTGGTGATCCAGCATTTTGTAAGCTCACCCGGGATATTGGTAACGGTGCCATACGTGGTGGTTTTTGTAACCGGGGCTACCGCTCCAGCAACGTGGTTGATGGTCATCGTTGAAATTCCGCAAGCCCAACAGGGCAAGGTCGATTGCGTGAGTGTATCCACAGGCGAGTATCCACAGCCGTTGTACGCCCATACGAAACGGGTGTAAGCAGTTCCACAGGTGTCGCCGGTTTCGGTTTTGGTGGTGTCCGTTCCCATGTCGATGGCAGTGGAATAATTGTTGGTTGTGTTCCATTTATAGCCGGTGGCGCCTGCTGATGCATTCCAGTTCCAGACAATGGAAGTTTGGGTTGCTGTGTTAACGCCATCGGTGGGAGCATCCGGCGGAGTGGCAGGAACAGTGGCTGAAAGCGTGGTCATGGCCGATTCGCCGCAATTGCTGTAAGCCCAAATGTAGCGGGTGTAGGTAGTATCGCAAACCGTACCTGTTTCGGTTTTGGTCAGAGCGGTACCCATGTCGGTAGCAGTTTCATAATCGGCCACCGTGTTCCATTTATAACCGGCCGCGCCGGAAACGGGAAGCCAGTTCCAGACAACCTGCCCTTGCGACATCAAATGGGTTCCCGCGGCTGGTGCAAGGGTGGCGCAAGGCGAAAAGGTGAGCCAGGCGCCGCTGGTAAAGATGCTCAGGGCGCCGCTGGTTCCGCAGTTCAGGCAATAAACCATCAACCCTTCGGCAGGAGTGGCAATGGCGTTTCGCTGGGCGCGGGTCATGCGGGGAAGCAGTACGCCTGAGTTGGTACTTGTCACCTCCAACGCAGCAGAAGCAGCGGGGGTTACAGTACCAAAACCTGCCTTTCCTTCTACCAGCAATCCATTAGCCGGCGCGGCATTGTTTCCTGAATATGTCGATCCAATCACGGCATTTCCGGCGATATCAATCTTGCTTTGCGGGTTTGAGGTTCCTACGCCAACATTGCCGGTATTGTAATGAAGTTTTGCGCCGTTGGCCGTCCACTGGCTGCTCACCTTATTTTTAAAGCTATTAAAATCAGCGGTACTCAGATATCCTGATTGGTTGGTGGTGGCCTGTTTCACCTGGATGGTTGAACCGGCGCCCAAAACAGAGTTGCTCCCACCTGTGATGGTCAGCACGGATGAACCGGTTTCGGTGAGGTTACCCTTGTTGATGGCCAGGGTGGCTCCTGTTCCTTTTACTGCACTGCTGCCGCCGGTCACGGTAATGTCGCTGGAGGTAAGATTTCCAAAGGCCAGGGCGCTTTGTTTGTTGTTGAAAGTGTTCCAGTCTGTGGAGGTAAGGTAGCCCGATTGGCTGGTGGTTGCCTGTTTCACCTGGATGGTTGTTCCCGTTCCAAGCGCCGCGTTGGTTCCGCCGGTAATCGTTAATACCGAAGATGTGGCTTCGGTGAGGTTTCCTTTGTTTACTGTTAATGCAGCGCCGCTTCCCAGAACGGCGTTGCTTCCGCCGGTGATGGTCAAATCAGCAGAGATCAGGCTCCCTTTGGTGATCGTAAGGTTCAGCCCGCTGCCGATCACCGCGTTGTTGCCGCCGGAAATAGACATGTCGGATGAAATGACGTTTCCGAGCGTAAGAGCATTTTGTTTGGCGTTGAAGGTATTCCAATCGGTGGAGGTCAGGTAGCCGTTGGTGGACGAATTTGCCGCCGTGATGGAACCGGTCAGTAGGTTCCCGGCAATGGAGAGGCTGAGCGGCGCAGTTCCGCTGGCGACGGTAATCCTGTTGGAATACGCCGTGTTCCAGTTTCCAATTTCCAATGTCGTAATCCCGTTGGCCGGATGAGCGCTAAAAATTGGATCCGTTTCAGTGTAGTTGAATTCGTTGAACCGCTTCCAGGTTGTGCCATTAAACCAATAAAGTGAATTAACGGAAGTGTTGTAAACCAGCAAACCTTCCAAAGGGGTGACGATGGAATTCATCTGCCCGGTCGTCATCCGGGGCGGGAGAAATCCCCGGTCAGTAGATTTTACATCGAGCATCGCCGAAGGATCGGGCCCGCTGTTGTCGTTGTTGATACTTACCTGTCCGATAGCGGTGAACGTGATGCAAATCAGGATCACCAATGCATAAAATTTCTTCATGGTTGAGGGGGTTTTAAGCCAATAAAAGTAATACGAAATCTTGAACAAACAGCCAGAAAATTATCAGTAACCTATCAAAAAAATCCGAAACCCTTGTTACAAGGTTAAAAGAAAACATAAGAAATTTTTCCTGTTAGGGTTTGGAGGAGGATTCATCCTCGATATTTTTCAACCATCCCCCAAGGAGTGCGCATTGCCAGGTTGAAGTTAACGGTGTGCCCGATCAGGCAACGTATGGCTTTTCCGAAGGATGACTGATTTGCTCAAGGGTTTTCTTTACTTTCTTTCGAATAAAATCCAACCTCTTTTCTTTCGGGATGTTTTTTAATTCCTCAAACAATGAATCCTTCCATTCCCAAACTTCTTCCTGTGCTTTTGATACTTTAGATTCCATAATCCATAAGTTCTAAAGGTGTGATTATTCTTAATTCATGCCGATACCCCAACTCCCAATTGAGCAGTTGAATCCTTTTATTGTCATCCTTTGTTTCCTCAATTTCAGCAATAACAACAGGCGAGATAAAAGACCGATATATTGATGGCTTGATAAAATTGATGAATAAATCCAGCGTAATCTCCATTTTTTCCGGAGAATCATCCGCAAAAAGAAAATTCGGAACAGAGGTATCGAGATAAATCCTTAATCTTTGGTTCATGGAGTCTCTTTCTTTTAAACAAAGATACAGAAGTTTTTTAGAAGTATTGTTTTGTATCCCCCGGGCACCATCGATAATTCACACCCCTCTATACCACCCCTCCCGACCTCCCCCGGCATTCACAGTAACTAAAATCAATGTTTAACTTTAAAATCAAGTAAAATGGAAAAGATTTTTGTGCAAAGGCCGCAGGCTGAGGTATCGTTCCTGAAGGACTGCAACCGCAAAGTCGCACAAAGTTGCGCAGAGTTAAAAAATTTTTATTCTCCGCTTTTTTGCGGCGAATGGTTGTTATATTTGCCGCAAGATAATTTACAACAAATGGCTAAATACATTTATCAACATCAGGAATGGACAAATTTTACCTGGAAAGATGCGGTTATCAGCGCCATATTTGGCGAAGTCCGCAATTTGCAGGGGAAAATTTCAGGACAGATGAAGGCAATCGGCTTCTCAACGAAAGAAGAAGCTATGCTAAACACGCTTACGCTTGACGTTGTAAAATCTTCGGAAATAGAGGGTGAATCCCTCAACTACGGGCAGGTTCGTTCTTCTATTGCGCGGCGTTTAGGGATTGACGCGGCAGGGTTAAGCTCCATCGACAGAAACGTTGAAGGCATTGTGGACATGATGCTCGATACTACCCAAAACTATCTGCAACCTTTGACAGAAGAGAGATTATTTGCATGGCATTCCGCACTTTTTCCAACAGGGTATAGCGGGATGCATAAAATTGAAGTCGCACGTTACCGCACGGGCGAAATGCAGGTAATCTCGGG
>JBAXRP010000297.1:0-5172 GCA_037131145.1 Bacteroidota bacterium | reverse complement strand
CTACAAGCAGTACCAAAGTAATACTTTAACTTGCATGGTTAATTGAAAGGTAAAAAATGCGACAACAAAAAGTAAAATTATGTGCAGTACTCTTGTTGAGCATAGGGCTGACAGGCCTAAAGGCACAGAATACAATACCTGCTTCTGGTGGTAATGTATCCGCAAGTGGTGGTTCAGTGAGTTATTCCGTGGGACAGGTTGTCTATAACACTAACACCGGAACAAATGGTTCTGTAGCACAAGGTGTTCAACAACCATTCGAGAT
The DNA here is from genome assembly GCA_037131145.1 of Bacteroidota bacterium. GTDB lineage: Bacteria > Bacteroidota > Bacteroidia > Bacteroidales > FEN-979 > CAIVAT01. The sequence goes on along the minus strand of JBAXRP010000297.1, from coordinate 4,907 downwards.
TTCAATGGTAACAGGAATTGAAGAAGCGACAGGCATATCGCTCGAAGTTATGGTTTACCCGAACCCTGCAACAGACTTCGTAAGGTTGATGATAGAAAACTATGAAATTCAGAACCTCAGGTATCAACTTTATGATATTAACGGTAATCTTTTGCTTGGCAACAAAATTGAGAATGAGGAGACATATATCTCAATGCAGCATCTTTTACCGGCAATCTACTTTCTTGAAGTAATTCAAGGTAAAAAAGAAATTAAAACATTCAAAATCATTAAAAACTAAATAGTTATGAAGAGAAATTTACATATTATCAGCAAAGTATTTTTCTTACTGTTTACTTCCTGCTTCCTGCTTACTACTGCTTCTGCCCAGCCACCACAAAAAATGAGCTACCAGGCAGTTATCCGTAATAATAACAACCAGCTTGTACCTAACCATGCAGTAGGGATGCGAATAACCATTTTGCAAGGTTCAACAAGTGGAACAGTTGTTTATACCGAAACACAAACTCCAACCCCAACTACCAATGCCAATGGATTAGTAAGTATTGAAATAGGTGGCGGAGCGGGTTTTGATGCAATTAATTGGGCAAACGACATATATTTTATTAAAACGGAGACTGACCCCCTGGGCGGTACAGACTACACGATAACAGGAACAAGCCAGTTATTGAGCGTTCCTTACGCTTTGCATGCAAAAACTGCTGAAAACCTATCTAATGGGATTACCGAAACCGATCCTGTTTTTGGAGAATCGGCAGCAGAAGTTATTACATCAGCCAACATCACAAATTGGAACACGGCTTATGGTTGGGGAGGCCACAGCGGTCTGTATCGTCCAATAGGTTATGTGCCGGCATGGAGTGAAATTACAAGTAAGCCAACAACAGTTGCAGGATATGGCATTACAGATGCTTTCAACGGCACATGGGCGAGTCTGACAGGAAAACCAATACTAACAACAGTTGCCACGAGTGGGAGTTATGCCGATTTAATAAACCTGCCAACCCTTACAAACGGTACAGTTACAAGTGTTACAGGGACATCTCCGATAGCCGTGACAACAGGTACTACCACCCCTGTTATAAGCATGGCACAGGCAAGCGGAACTGCAAATGGTTACCTGAGCAGTGCCGACTGGACAAAGTTCAACAATATAAGTTCGTTCGAGGGCACATGGACAAGCCTAGCGGGAAAACCAACAACTATTGCAGGATTTGGAATTACAGATGCTGTTGCCACCACCGGTGACCAGACAATTGCAGGTAATAAAACATTTAGTGGCACAACAACAGTAATCACTCCTGTAAATTCTACTGACGCGGCTACAAAAGCCTATGTTGATGCTTTGAAACAACAAATTAAAGTTTTAGAAGATAATTTAATTGCAGCAGGTACTTATAAATTGACTGATATTGAAGGCAACCAATATGATGTCGTAAAAATTGGCACCCAGGTCTGGATGGCAGAGAACCTGAAAACATCGAAATACAATGATGGCACAGCAATACCAAATGTAACAGTTGATGCAACATGGGCAGCATTAACCACAGGCGCTTAAAGCGATTACAATAATGATCCTGCCAATTCAACTACTTATGGGAGACTGTATAACTGGTATGCAGTAGATAATAACGCGGCTACGAAGGTGGCCAGCAACATGGGCAAAAATATATGCCCCACGAGTTGGCATGTACCCACTGATGCCGAGTGGACTACACTCACCGATTATCTTACAAACAACGGTTATGGTTACGAGGGCAGCGGGAGCGACATAGCAAAATCTATGGCATCTACATCAGGTTGGGTTACAGACCCAACAGCAGGTAATGTCGGCAACGACCAGGCGAGTAACAACAGCAGCGGTTTTTTAGGTCTTCCGAGTGGCTACCGTTACGAAGATGGGGCATACGGCCTCATTGGCGGCTGGGGTTTCTGGTGGAGTTCTTCAGAGTACTCGGCTACAAATGCCTACCTTCGGGACATGTACTACTATCATAGTGATGTTGGCAGACCCAACTACGGAAAGCGAAATGGTTGTTCTATTCGCTGTTTGCGGGACGAAATTATTATTAGTGTACCTGGTGCACCAACAATAGGAACGGCTTATGCAGGAAATGCTCAGGCCACTGTAACATTTACGGCTCCGGCAAACGATGGCGGCTCTGCAATAACGGGTTACATTGTAACTTCAAGCCCGGGTGGTTTAACAGCAGTCGGTTCTGCCAGTCCGCTTACGGTAACCGGTCTTACCAACGGAACAGCCTATACCTTCACAGTAACTGCAACCAATGCCAACGGTACAGGTTTGGCAACCGCTGCTTCGAATTCAGTAACGCCTTCAGTGCCGGCAACTGTATTCGACATTGACGGCAATACTTATAATACAGTTACAATTGGCTCACAGGTTTGGATGGCAGAAAACCTGAAGACAACGAAATACAACGATAATACTGCAATACCCAATATAACAGCTGATGCAACATGGGCCTCTGCAACCACAGGCGCATATAGCGATTACAGTAATGATCCTGTAAATTCAACTACCTACGGGAGACTATATAACTGGTATGCAGTAGATAATAATGCTGCCACGAAGGTAGCGAGCAACGGGGGCAAAAATGTATGCCCCACGAGCTGGCATATCGCTTCTTATGGGGAGTGGACTACTTTAACAACCTATTTGGGTGGTGAAACTGTTGCTGGGGGTAAACTTAAAGAAACAGGCACAACCTATTGGACAACCCCTAATACAGGCGCAACCAACGAAACAAATTTTACAGCCCTGCCGGGTGGCGACCGTGTCGGCAATGGTACGTACGGCTACATTGGGAGCTACGGTTACTGGTGGAGTTCTACGGTGTACTCAGCAGCAGACGCCTGGCTCAGGGCCATGGGCTACAATTACCCCAATGTTTCCAGCTACAGCTACAATAAGCGAACTGGCTTTTCTGTTCGGTGTGTCAGGGATCTTTGATTTATTTGCCGCGAAGTTGTCGATTTTTTCTGAAAAACGATAGTACAATACGATGAACTGCCGGTATCCCCATGTGGATATTTTGCGATAAAACCGGTTATTCGGGGGCGATTGATGAGATTCGGCGATGATTATTTCAATTATATCAACTGTGCATCGAATCGTTTATTCTGTAAACTCTGGTTAAATTCTTCAGCAGTCATTTTTAGAATATCAATTGGCACTCGGAATTTTTTTAATGCTTTTATCTCTGCGTCCATGGTAAGATCGGAACGTTCAAAAATATTTTTATTTTCAAAATTTTCAGAAATAATAATTAAATCAATATCACTATCAGGCTTTGATGATCCGCTTAGTTGTGAGCCAAAGAGAGCAATACCAAGCAATTTAACCCCCTTTAGTTGAAGCTCAGCTTTAATAAATGAGATAATAGTTTTTACTGTTTCTTTATCCATTGCTGTAGTTCTTTTGTTTTATTCAAAATCTCCAGTGTAATCTCTTTCGAGTAAAATTTTATTGAAGACTTTAGTTCTTGTGGGTATCGTGTTGGCAAGGATGCATCGTTTAGTTGGAACACAAATCTATAGAGATTTTCGGGAAATTCGAGTTTGATTTCTTCGGCAAGCCATAGCAGGTTATGACTTCTGGGAGCTACTTTATTGTATCGTTTTACATATTCTGACTTAACTATCTTTTCTATACACAAATGACACATAAAAACCGCATATACATACCGTGCAGTAGAAAACATAGCTTCGGCAGTTTCGTAGTCATAATCTGACTGTAAAATCCATTCATTGTAAGCTTTAATACTATTCTGAGTTGACATTTATTGAAATTACAGAGGCATAAAGATACAATATTTTGTAATAGTAAAGCACTCGAAAAGATAGTGGGTCCAATTATAAAGATAGCAATCAGGATACTTATTTTAAATTAAATGCGTTGATTGTTTTTTCCCCTCATTGTCCCAAACAGAAAAGATTATTGTGATTGATCGCGATTCGGCGATGATTGTATCCGGCAATAATTGTCGGAATACGTTACCCGGCGCCGCAAAAATTACCGGGCAATTCCAGTCGAAAATCACATCGTGTTTTCCATTCGTGGAATTAGATGAATTTGTTTTCTATCTTACAGGCCTGCAAATACAGAGGTGTTAACTTCTTCGAAAAAAACGAATTTTAACAATTTTGAGATTATTTTATCCTGCCCTTCCAAAGTTTGGAACTTCTTTTCATGTGCAATACTGCATATACAAGAACATTATTCCTGGTTTCTATCTTGTAATATATAATGTAAGGAAACCTCTTTGTAATAGCTTTCCTGACCCCATAATATTTATCCTCATAATGATAAGGATTTTGTTCAATAAAATGTTTTTCGTTTTCTATGGCAATAAAAAATTCATCCCCCAGTCCCTCGCGACTATTTTCATACCATGCTATTGCTTCTAAAATATCCTGCTGAGCCTCTTTTCTGAATTCTACTTCATGTTTCATAAAATCTTACTGACACTTTTTTTTATTTCTTCCCAGCTCACAACATCCTTAGGATTGTTCTTGTGTGCTTCCAGTCGTTCATCCAGGATCTTTTTATGTTCTTCACTAATTTCTGACTCTTGAGTATCTACGGCAATGCTGTCCCAGATAGTTTGAACAAGGTGTATCCGCTCGTCAATGCTAAGTTTTAATATTTCTTTAATTTCTGTCATTTTCTTGTTCTGTTTACCATTACACAAAGTTAACGATTAATACACCTCTTTAGTAAGGTTTAATAATTTATTATTGAAATGAAACGTCTATGAATGAGAATTGCGGAGTGGCGCCCCAATATTTTGTATTTCATATTTCACATTTGCGTTCGGCTTTCATGAGAATTGTAGAGACAAGGCATGCCTTGTCTCTACCGGAAACCAACCCGGCGCCCGGAA
>JBAXRP010000296.1:0-5204 GCA_037131145.1 Bacteroidota bacterium | reverse complement strand
AACCTTGAACCTTGAACCTTGAACCTTGAACCTTGAACCTTGAACCTTGAACCCTCCTTAATCCTTTCCAAATGATATTTCATCAGGTAACTCATTCACATCCCCTTTCTGATAAGGAAAATGTTTTTTCAAATGCTGTCCGGTTTCGGTGATGGCTTCAATAAGTCCGTCGGTAAACCTGCCTTCTCTGAAATGACTCAACATTCCTGACTTTATTTCATCCCAGAAATTAGCCGGTACTACCTGGTTGATACCGCTGTCGCCAATTATGGCAAACCTGCGATTTTTCAAGGCAAGATATATCAGCACGCCATTTCTGAGCGAGGTTTTTTCCATCCCGAGTTTTTTAAATATGTAGGCGGCACGATCAAGGATATCGCCGGAAACATTATTTTCCACATGTACCCTTATCTCACCGGAGGTATCAAGCTCGGCGTTCATTATCGCCATTTTGATATCCTCCTGCTCACGACTTGAGAAAAAATCTTTGGCACTATTCCTCATTGCTCAATTTTAACAGTTTTCAATCAGAACTTAACTTCCGGAGCTTTTTCCGCGCCTTCAGTGGCTTTGAAATAGGCTTTCTGCTGGAATCCGAACATACCTGCGAACATGTTGTTGGGGAAACTACGCAGGTAGGTATTATATGCCTGGGCTGCTTCATTGAATTTCATACGTTCTACGGAAATCCTGTTTTCAGTGCCTTCAAGTTGCGCCTGAAGTTCGCTGAAATTCTGGGTGGCTTTTAATTCCGGATATTTTTCAACCACAACCATGAGCCGTCCCAAGGCAGAGCTTACGCCATTTTGTGCATCCTGGAATTTCTGCAACGATCCTTCATCCAGATTTTTTGGATTGATCTGAACGCTGGTGGCTTTGGCGCGGGCTTCTATAACAGCCGTGAGAGTTTGTTTTTCAAAATCGGCAACGCCTTTCACTGTGTTAACCAGGTTGGGAATCAGATCAAGCCTGCGCTGATAAACGTTTTCAACGTTTGCCCACTGTGTATTCACTCCTTCCTCCTTCGTTACAAGACTATTATTTATACCAGTCGCCCAGGCGAAAAGTAAAATGATGACGCCAACAACAACGATAAGTATAATCCATCCTTTGCTTAGTTTCATATTTTCAATTTTTAATGTTAATTTCCGCTAAATTACTAATTATTTTATTAAAAGGTAAGTCCTTCGCCCTTCGTCCTTCGTCCTTCGTCTATGGTCCTTCGTCTAAACCTGCTCCATGCTTCTTCTGATAAACTCAGCAAGTTCTTTTCCCTTGAGCATATTCTGAGCGAGGAGCGCCAGATCGAACAACTGTTTGATGGTGGAAGCCTGTTTTCCGCCATCAGGTTCAAGCAGCAACCTGCCAACGATTGGATTGTTGGAATTGACCACCAGTGTATAGTTTTCAGGCATTTCGCCCATAAACCCATAACCGCCGCCGCCGCCGAGCGCCGACATGTCCTTCATACGGCGCATAAATTCGTTTTGAGTAATGAGGATGGGCGATTCTTTTTCGCTCATACTTTCAAACGTAATAGTGAATTTTTTATCGTCAATCTGTTTTTCCATTATCTCTTTGAGAACTTTCTGCTGCTCCTCATTCAACTTTGAGGGCAAAACGTCATCTTTTTTAATCAGCTTATCCACGGTATCAGCGTCAACGCGGGTAAATCTGGTTTTTTCCAGTTTCTGTTCGAGCGTATTGATAAAGTGGGATTCGAGAACTCCATCCATCAGCAGAACATCATAACCTCTTGCCTTAACCGATTCAATAAAACTATACTGCTCCTGCTGATTTGATGAATAGAGATAAATCAATTGTTTGTCCTTGTCTTTTTGAGCGGGGGAAACATATTTTTCATATTCATCAAATGTGAAATATTTACTGTCAACATTTTTCAGAAGGCAGAATTTTTTTGCGCGGTCGTAAAATTCGGGCTGCGAGATAATGCCATATTCGATGAAAACCTTTATGTCATCCCATTTAGCTTCAAAATCGGGACGCGTATCCTTGAACAATGATTCGAGTTTATCGGCTACCTTTTTTGTGATGTGGTTAGATATCTTCTTAACATTCGGATCACTCTGAAGGTAGCTGCGCGATACGTTAAGCGGAATGTCGGGAGAGTCAAGAACGCCATGCAATAATGTCAGAAAGTCAGGAACAATTCCTTCAACCGAATCAGTTACAAATACCTGGTTACAGTAAAGCTGAATCTTGTCTTTCTGGACTTCGAGGTTGCGTTTCACTTTCGGGAAATAGAGGATTCCGGTGAGGTTGAAAGGATAATCAACGTTCAGGTGAATCCAGAATAACGGTTCATCGAAAGAATAGGGATAAAGTTCGCGGTAGAAGTTCTTGTAATCTTCGTCTTTCAGGTCAACAGGTTTCTTTTTCCAGATAGGATCGGTGTTATTAATAATTCGCGGTTTCTCAACTTCAACGGTTTTATCGTTGCCGTCTTTATCTTTTTCGCCATCCACTTTTTCCCAGGTTTTCTCATTGCCAAACCGAATGGGGACAGGAAGAAACTTGCAATATTTTTTCAGGATTCCCAGCAAAGTGTGTTCATCGAGATAATCTTTTGAATCGTCGGCAATGTGGAGGATTACCTCGGTGCCGCGGTCTGCTTTATCTGATTCGTCCATTGAATAATCAGGGCTACCGTCGCAAACCCAACGTACTGCGCCGGTATCGCCGGTTTTCTGATAGGTTTTAGTAAGAATTTCCACCTCTTCAGAAACCATGAAACTGGAATAAAAACCTAATCCAAAATGGCCGATAATAGCATTCATTTCCGATTCCGTTTTGGTTTTGAACTTTTTAATGAACTCTTCCGCGCTTGAGAAAGCAATCTGGTTGATGTATTTGTTAACTTCTTCAGCGTTCATTCCAACACCTTTATCTTTGACAGAAATGGTCTTTTTCTTCGCGTTTAAAGTTACTTCAATAGTCAAATCACTTATATCGCCATCGTATTTCCCAATGGCTGCCAGTGTTTTGAGTTTCTGCGTGGCGTCAACGGCGTTTGAAATCAATTCACGAAGAAATATTTCGTGTTCTGAATAGAGGAATTTTTTGATAATCGGAAAAATATTCTCAGTCTGAACGTTAATTTTACCTTTTTGCATAGCGATTTTAGTTTATAATTTGTGATTGCTGTTATCAAATGAAGCGCCACCTGAAACAATCTGACAAAATGACAAGGAGGCGCTTTTCAGGATTATTTTTCAACTTTGATTTTTTAAAAAGGAAAAATTCTAATTTTACAAGGTTAATAATAGAGACGCGCCGCATCGCGTTTCTTAAACAGAGGCGCCGCAGAACGGCTATTAATTTAACAGACGCGTTGTAACGCGTCCCTACAAAACCAAAAACGCTATGAAAACGATTGACTGGAAAAACCTGCCGTTTGGCTATTTTAAAACGGATTACAACGTTCGTTGTTACTACAAAGACGGTAAATGGGGTGAATTGGAAATATCCGATTCAGAGTTCATTACCATGCATATCGCCGCCACCTGTCTGCACTATGGTCAGGAGGCTTTTGAAGGTCTGAAGGCTTTTACGGGAGTTGACGGAAAAGTCAGGATTTTCAGACTGGAAGAAAATGCAAAACGCATGATTAGGTCGGCACAAGGTATTATGATGGCGGAACCGCCGGTAGAGTTATTTACAAAGGTTGTGCTTAAAGCCGTGAAGATGAATATTGAGTATGTTCCGCCTTATGGTGAAGGAGCATCGTTGTACATTCGCCCTTTGCTCATCGGAACCGGCGCTCAGGTAGGCGTAAAGGCTGCAAAAGAGTATTTGTTTTTGGTTTTTGTCGGTCCTGTTGGACCTTATTTCAAAGAAGGGTTTAATCCGGTGAAGATGCAGATAGTCCGCGATTTTGATCGCGCAGCGCCACTTGGAACCGGGCATATCAAAGTGGGCGGTAATTACGCTGCCAGCCTGCTTGCGGGCGATCGCGCCCATCAGGATGGTTTTGCATCGTGCATTTTTCTTGACGCACGTGAAAAAAAGAACATTGACGAAGCTGGTCCCGCCAATTTCTTCGGGATCAAAGGAAATACTTATGTTACACCCGATTCATCTTCAATACTTCCATCTATTACCAACATGTCGCTTCGCGAACTGGCTGAAGAGATGGGAATGACGGTTGAACGTCGCCATATACCGGTTGCCGAACTTGAAGAATTTGACGAAGTTGGCGCATGTGGCACTGCCGCTGTGATTTCACCAATATGCATGATCCATGACCGCGATACCGGGAAAGAATATAAATTTTGTAAAAACGGACAACCCGGACCAATATCCCGGAAGTTGTACAATAAATTAAAGGGGATTCAGGAAGGACTTGAGCCGGATACGCATGGGTGGATTACTATTGTTGAGTAACAAAAACTAACCCCGCCAGAACGCCATTTCCCTGACGGGGTTTCGAAAGTCGTTATGTACAGGTTTTAATAATTGCGCCTCTTGAAAATATTCTGAAAATTGGATAAATCTTTAATTTACTATGTCAAACTAAAAAATCAACGCCAAATGGAAGCAACAAAAAAAATCTTAATCCTGGTAAGTTTAATTCTTGTTTCACTAATAATTAATGCACAAAGCGATATTATTACAAGACATAATGGAGAGATAATAAAGGGAAATGTTCTCCGTGAAAATGAATACACTATTGTTTTCACCTACGAAAACGAAACGGCAGAAAACACATTAAGTAATTATGCCATCGAAAAAATTGTTTATGGAAAAAGCGGTCGCGTTAAAAAAATAACAGATAAAATTGTTGTAAATGGGGAGAATGACTGGGAAAAGGTGACAATCCTTGAGGAAAAATCATACATATCCGGATTGACCAAGGTTGACGAAATCAGAGGGAAAACTGCATTTATAAACATGCAAACCGGAAATACAGGGGATAAAAAAGCTTTAAAAAAGCTAAAGATGGCTGCCGCTGCATTAAATTGCCCATTTATACTCGTCACCTCCGAGAAAAGTACGGTCGGTTCAAAATCCAATGAACTTGGCGGTTCTCAAAGCATAAAAACCGGATTTGCGTATAAATACTGAGAAACTGCTTATCTGCTGTGGTCAAATTGTAAATAAGTTTGCATAGCAGGTATTACGAAGAATAATATCACCCCTTCGGGGTTTACAACGGGTCTTTCAAATCTATCTATAATCATATC
>JBAXRP010000295.1:0-5225 GCA_037131145.1 Bacteroidota bacterium | reverse complement strand
AATCTTTTTAATTAATAGATCGATGAAAACTTTCAAACTTTTTGGTTTCATTTTAATGCTTTCATATTACAGCGGGCAGGCGCAGATCAATCTTGTTGGTGCAAGTGTAAATACAACCACCGGTTCGATCGATATTATTAAATGGCAGGCCTTCGACTCTGTTACAGTGATACCCTTTCCAACCTCTTTCTTAGGATATTACATGGCATCCTCATTATTCGATGCGCATAACAGCAACTATTACCTGACTGGCCTTACCCCGGATTCAAGCGCGCTGCTTTCATTCAATACAGTATCAAATGACACAAGCCTGCATCCGTTCAGTTCATATTCAAACATTACCGAGATAGATATGAGTACCGGTAAGGTTTACACCCTCAGATCAGATTCGGTTGGGTGCATCAGCGTGAATGAATACGACATCAACACGGGAACCGACAGTTTGCTGGGTGTGATCAGCGAGCCTGGATTATATGGCATCGCTATAGATGCCATCGGTTTCGACTCCAACAACGGAATCATATATTATATTGGGGATGATGGTAACTCTACGACCTGTCTGTTCAGCATTCCGGTGAGAAACTCAGTGTTTTCCTGGGCGAAGAAAACACTGCTCACAACTGCTCCCGGCAACAACTTTTCCAGTGTGAATTATGACAATGTCAACAACATTATTTATGCTTTAAATGCTGAATATGATTCGGCCAATAACTATAACGTCAGCAGGGTGGTTGAAATTGATTATTTAACCGGGGAAGTAATTTCTAGAGTCCAACTGGCCGGATTCCCCGGGTTCGTGATGGGGTCGTCATCCTTCGACCAGAATTCAGGAAGCTTATTATTGGTGGGTTTTGACACAAATTCTGTTGAAAAGATGATCATTTTCAACACCTATACCAATACCTACGAAACAGGGTTTGTTCCTGGAAATGTTTCAGAAATTGTATGCGATAATTATGCATTTGCACAAAGTGCTTATGGAACAGTGTCAATTGAGGATAAGAATCCGATGGCTGTGTCGATATTTCCCAACCCGGCAACCACCAAATTTGTACTCAAGAGGAACATCTCCGCAGACAAATACACCTTAAAAATATACAATGTCAATGGCCGGGAATGTTATTCAGGGGAAATTCAAAACCCGGAAACGGTAATTTCAATTGATGGCCTTACCAAAGGAGTATATTTTGTTACTATTCAGAATCAAAAAATTACACGAACAAAAAAACTGGTTATTCAATAATCTCAAAAGCATTATCATGAAAACATTTCTTTTCCAGGCAATAGCAATCATAAGCCTACCATCAATATGTTTTTTATGACGCATCGGCGATACGATCAATATCAACCTTAATTTCATTAAGACAGTTATTTTTAACAAATTAAAACAGGTTCAAAATTTTTAACAAATTAAACATGAAGAATTTAAACGCCATAGGAATAAACATTACCAAAGCCAGGCACCTCGCAGAAAAACTAAATATTCTTTTGGCAAACTACTCGATATTTTACCAGAATACCCGGGGGTATCATTGGAATATTAAAGGGGAGAAGTTTTTTGAACTTCATTTAAAATTTGAAGAGTTATACAATGATTTGTTCCTGAAAATTGACGAAGTTGCCGAAAGGATTTTGACCTTAGGACACACCCCGGCTCACAACTATTCTGATTACAGAACGACTTCGACAATCATGGAAAGCGATCATGTGAGCAATGGCATAAAAGCAGTTGGCGAAATCCTGGCTTCATTTCAAACAATAATTATTCTTCAGCGTGAGTTGCTTGTATTGTCTGTTGATGCCGGCGATGAAGGAACAAACGCGCTGATGAGTGACTATATCCGGCTGCAGGAAAAATTAGTTTGGATGTATTCCTCATTTTTAAATAAGCAATAATAATACGCCAACTGACAAACTAAACATGTCAAATTATTTAATCATCGGAGCTTCATCTGGAATCGGTAAAAAACTTGCTGAACAATTAGTTGATTCAGGGCGCCAGGTTTGCGCCACCTACTTCAAAAACAAACCTGAATTAAATTCTGGTTTACCAGATTATCATTATCTGAATGTACTTGACGAAAATACCTCCATCGACTTCCTGTCCGATTCATTGGATGGTGTGGTATATTGTCCCGGAAGTATCAATTTAAGGTCTTTTGACAGAATAAAGCCAACCGATTTTGTGAATGATTTTAACCTCCAGGTTTCAGCTTCAAAAGGTGCTATTGAAGGTTTAACCCGGGCTTTGGCATCTGAATTTGCCCCAAAGATTCGTGTAAATTGTATTGCCCCCTCCTTAACTGATACAGCTATGGCTGCGCCTTTACTGAATACTGATCAGAAAAGAGAAGCCAATGCTGTGCGTCATCCATTAAAGAAATATGGCGCTGCCAGGAATATTGCTGACATGGCAGAGTTTTTACTTTCCGATAAAGGCAGTTGGATTTCCGGACAGATATTTCATGTTGACGGAGGCATGTCGTCACTCAAAGTTTAACCATGAATACAGTGCCCATTATTGAGATTGATGGCCGAAGGCTCTATTACACCTTTATTGCAGGCGCTAAAAACATACTTGCACATCAGTCGTACCTGAATAAAATAAATGTTTTTCCTGTAAATGACGGGGACACAGGGAGCAATATGGCTACAACTGTACAATCGGTGATTCAATTCATCCATCCCCACAAATCCTATAAAATCACTGCCGACCTGATTGCTGAAACAACCATGACAAATGCCCGGGGAAACTCAGGAATAATTTTTGCCCAATTTTTATACGGGATGAGCAAAGAATCTGGAAACCACAGCAGAATTACTATTCCTCAATTTGCCGAAAGCATTAAAAATTCGATTCCCTACATGTACGAATCCGTTGCCAGTCCTGTGGAAGGTACCATGCTTACGGTGATCAGGGAGTGGTCGGATTTTATCTATGCCCAAAGGAATATTGTCAACGATTTCAACCAGTTGTTCATCCGTTCGCAGGAAATCCTGGCAAAATCGCTGGCCAATACCAAAACACAACTGCTCGTTCTATCCAAAGCCAATGTTGTAGATTCCGGCGCCAATGCTTTTGTTTTATTCATCGGGGGAATCGTCGATTTTATCAAAGCCAGCAGCATCCGGAATTTGTTGCATTCAAAAACGGAATCACTTTTGCCCCCCTCGAATAACGATCATATTCTGGAAGAGGTAAAGTTCAGATATTGCACCGAAGGGATATTAAAAAACCTCTCCGTTGAACAGAAAGCTCTTTTAAAAATCCTGCAGCAGCACGGAGACTCCATTGTTATTGGCGGCAACGAAAAAACCAAGCATATTCATGTGCATACGAATAATCCGGCTTTTATGTTCCAACAGCTAAATAGCATCAGCCTGGTTACCTTTCATAAAGCCGACGATATGCTGCGGCAGGGCGAAGCCATTTTTAACCGAAAATTTAAAATTGCCCTGGTTACCGACTCCACCTGCGATCTGCCACAGGAACTGATGGACCGTTACCAGGTCAACCTGTTGCCGATCAATATTAATTTCGGCGAAAGACACTACCTGGATAAAGTGACCATTCAACCCGACCAGTTCTATTCACTCCTCGACCAGCAAAGTGAATTCCCAAAGACTTCACAGGTCAACGAAAAGGCATTTGTCAATTTATACTCTCAACTGTTAGCCAGTTACGATTCCATCATAGCAATCCACCTGACCGAAAAATTTAGCGGAACCTGCTTCAACAGCCAGAAAGCGGCTAAAACTGTCAATGCTGAATTTAACAAACCAATTTCGGTCATTAACTCCAAAAATCTTTCCGGAGCGCTTGGATTGATCGTTCTGCGGGCTGCTCAGGCTGTAGCAGCCGGGCATTCACATGATGAAATTGTTGCCATGGTCTCGGCATGGATAAAGGATACACATATTTTCGTCAGTGTGAAAACGCTGAAATACATGGTGCGGGGCGGAAGGGTATCTTACGTCAAAGGGCTCGTTGCAAAAATGTTGAACATCAATCCCATTGTTTCGATGGACGAAAACGGAGCATCTTATATTTTTGGTAAAACCTACAGTCAGCAATCCAATATGGAAAAAGTGATGATGCACCTCTACACCATTTGCAAAGGCCGGGAAATATGGAATTACATCGTGCTTCATGCCCATAACATTGAAGCTGCAGAATGGTACACACGCAACATGAAGGATTTCACAGGGAAAGAACCTGTTGCAGTAGTTGATATATCGCCGGTAATCGGAGCCAATGCCGGCATCGGCACTGCAGCCGTTGCCTTAATGTTTAAATAAAAAAAACAGTATGACATTTTTTCAGATCTATCTACTTGCTTTTGCAGCCATTCTCTTGATGATGACCATCCTCTGGCTGATCAGCATCAAAATCAGGAACGTGAGCATTGTTGATCTGTTCTGGGGTTTTGGATTTGTGGTAGCAAGTGCTGTTTACTTCATTTTTACTGAAGGATTGGAAACCCGGAAGATTCTGTTAATGACAATGGTTGCCATCTGGGGTTTGCGCTTATCCATTTACCTCGCATGGCGCAATCTGGGCAAGGGCGAGGATTTCAGGTATCAGAAATTCAGGAAAGATTATGGTGATAACCGGTATTGGTGGATCAGTTTTTTCCAGACGTTTCTACTACAGGGAATTTTAATGTGGCTCATTTCAGCACCACTTCTCGGAGCACAATTTTACTCCCGTAATACCATTGGAATAATAGATATGATGGGCGTTGTCGTGTGGATCATTGGATTTATTTTTGAAGCTGGCGGTGATATTCAACTGGCCCGGTTTAAAGCAGATCCTTCTAACAAAGGAAAAGTATTGAACACTGGTTTCTGGCATTATACCCGTCATCCCAATTATTTTGGTGATGCTGCAATCTGGTTCGGTTATGCGTTGATCTGCCTTTCGGCAGGAAGTTATTGGCCTGTGTTGGGATGTGTTTTAATGACTGCTTTAATCATCAAAGTTTCAGGTGTTGCCTTGCTCGAAAAAACATTGAATACTACAAAACCTGGTTACCAGGAATATGTGCAAAAGACAAGTGCTTTTATTCCCTGGTTCCCCAAAAAATAACCTTAGCTGAAACATATGTTTATCTTAGATAATATCTGGCTTATTCTTTTCTTCGCCTGGGGATTGCCCCTGACTTTTTACCGGAGCAAATTCCGCAAAATCGTTTATCAAACCGAAAGCTGGACCATCAATATCA
>JBAXRP010000294.1:0-5226 GCA_037131145.1 Bacteroidota bacterium | reverse complement strand
GTGGCGCCGATAACTGAATTCCAGTTCCAAACAATCTGGGTTGGTGATGAAACGCTTGTACCTGCTGTGGGTGAATTAATCAGGGAGCTTAATGTTGCCTGATTCAATGTGGTGACTACTGAACTTCCACAATTGTTATATGCCCATACAAATCGGGTGTAAGCAGTATTGCATGTCAGTCCGGTTTCGGCAATTAAAAGGGATGTCCCCATGTCAATAGCGGTGGAAAAATTATTGGATGCGCTCCATTTATAACCGGTGGCGCCTGCGACTGAATTCCATTTCCAAACAATCTGGTTCATTGAAGGAATGTGCGTTCCCGGAACGGGGGGATTAACAACAATGCCGGTAGTTGTTCCAGATAAAATGGTAGCCGGCGACTGCCCGCAGGCGTTATATGCCCATACATACCGTGTGTATGGGGTCATGCATGAAAGCTCTGATTCCAAAAAGGAAGTGTTTATCCCAATATTGGCGGCTGAAGCGTAATCATTAACGTCATTCCATTTGTATCCCGTTGCATTTAAAACTGCAATCCAATTCCATTCAATCTGCATATTTGAGACAATCTGGACGCCTGCTCCCGGCGATAATGGATTCAAACAGTTGGCAAATAATGTAAACCATGCGCCGTTCGTAAACATTGCCAAAGCGCCAGCGCCATTTTGCCCGCAGTTAGTACAATACACAATAAGTCCATCGGCAGGGTTGGCAATGGCATTTAGTTCTGAATTTGTCATCCGTGGAGGTAAAAATCCCTTATTGCTGAATTTTACGTCGAGCCCGGCGGAAGGGTGTGGTTGAGAACTATCGGCGTTTATGCCTACCTGCGCCATGAGCTGAACCGTAGCAAAAAAAACAGTTGCCAAAAAATAAAATCTCTTTTTCATAATACAATTGTTTAAGGGTGAATAAAAAAAAGGGCGTGAACCTCCGCAAATTTCAATCCGTAGAGGTACCGCCAAGCGCCCGAATACAACTGAAATAGCAAAAGGAACACACCCGTGGGGTGCGTTCACAAACACTATTTCTCTGTATTCTAAAACTTGGCGGTTTTCTACGGGAGAAATAATTGCAACGCAATATTTAATATATTTATAAGAACGATGATCTGATTAAAAACCGGTTGCAAAAACCTATCGTGCAGAACGACATTTCAGGCTGAACCCGTTTTTTCCTTAACAAACATACGACAGTTTTTTGAAACTGCATGATTTTCAGAAAAATATTTCAATGAAACCGGATTTTATACTAAAAATGGGATGAAACGGAACATTATATAACATTCCAGATTACAAATTCCAAGACCCAAATTCCAAGCAGGGAAACGAGATGGAGGCATGGTTTACCAAGCCTTGAAAGCAAGAATTTGGAATTTTTGACCCAGAGGCATTTCTTTCATGTCAGCGTTGATTACGTTTTAAGTCCATTGCGGGGTTATATCAGCCAACAACAATTTTCCCATTGCCTTCCACAATCTTCCCAATTATTGCAGCTTTCGTAACGCCTGCCTCTCTCAACCTCCCGATAAATTCCTCACCATAAGTTTCCGGCAGCGAGATCAGCAACCCGCCCGAAGTCTGGGCGTCGCACAAAACAACCTTCATTAACTCAGGAATTTCATTCGCCCATTCAATCACATCTCCAATAAATTCAAGATTATTCTTCGTTCCTCCGGGGATTGATCCGCCAACTGCATGTTTCATTGCCGAACTGAGCAACGGCACTTTGGTGGCACAGATCGTAGCGGAAACGCCGGAGCCTTTTACCATCTCTTTCAGATGACCAGGCAACCCAAATCCGGTAATATCAGTACAGGCATTAACAGGGAATTGCTGCATTATCTCTGCCGGTTTCCGGTTCAGTTCAACCATTACCCCGATGGCTTCATCAACCTCTGCAGGCTCGGTAAGTCCGCGTTTCATAGCAGTCATTATGATGCCGGTTCCTATAGGTTTAGTAAGGATGAGTATATCGCCAACCTTCGCAGTTGAATTACGAAGTATTTTATCAGGGTGAATAAAACCTGTTACAACCAGCCCGAATTTGGGTTCCTGGTCTTCGATAGTATGACCTCCGATAATTTCAATTCCAGCCTCGGCAGCCTTATCAGATGCGCCCCTGAGAATTTCTCCGAGCGTTTCGAACGGCAAAAGCCGGTCGGGAAAACCAACGATACTTAGTGCAAACGCAGGAGTTCCGCCCATGGCATACACATCGCTGATGGCGTTTGCTGCGGCGATAGCGCCGAACATATATGGATCATCAACTATTGGGGGAATAAAATCAACGGTTTGAACAATTGCCCTTTTCCGATCAACGGCATAAACCGCTGCATCGTCCGATGTTTCAAAACCAACCAGCACGTTTTGCCCTGATTTTCCCGGCAACTGTTTTAGTATCTTTTCCAGCGCTTGTGGCCTGATTTTGCAGGCGCAGCCGAGTGCGTGGGTGAATTCGGTCAGACGGATTTCGGATTTCAGATTTCGGATTTCGGATTTCGGATTTTCTGTGACGAAAGTGGCGGAATAATAGTTTGTACCTGTATTATTGTTTTGCTGATATGGCGTTGTTACTTGCATGGAATCATTGTTGGTATTTTCTGTGGTTAGTCCTGAAAAACCAGCAGTTACCGGATTTCCCTTCAACTTCCTGTAAGCGTTCACAATAATAGGAATAGCTCTGTTTATCTCTTCGCGGGTGGTCATTCTGCCAACTGAAAAACGAATGGTTCCAATCGCATACATCAGCGGGACATGCATTGCAATTAGAACTGCGGAAATATCATCTCTGTCGGAATGACACGCAGCGCCGGCGGAGGCGGCAATTTCCCTCATCCCGTTCAATAATATAGTTGCATCTGTTCCGGGGAAACCGATGCTGACTGTATTTGGCAAACGAAGATCGAGATGTCCGTTCAACCTGATTTCAGGGATTTCTCTAATGATTCCATCAAACAGGGTATTTCTCAATTTCAATATTTCACCATTTTCATTGAGTTGAACAAGAAGTCCATTCGAATCAAATTGAATAAGGTCGGCGGCAGCTCCCAATCCGACAATATGCGACACATTTTCGGTTCCGGCGCGCAGGTTCGATTCATGGTTTGCGCCATGGATGAGCTTTTCAAGTTTAACGCCCCGCCGGATATAAAGTGCGCCGATACCTTTGGGGGCATATAACTTGTGCCCGGCCACCGAAAGCAGATCTGCATGAATACTTTCAACATCCACCCGGATTTTTCCAACCGATTGCGCTGCGTCCGTATGAAAGAGGATGTTATTTGACCTGGCAATTTTTCCGATTTCTGCCACCGGCTGAATAGTCCCAACTTCATTGTTGGCGTGCATAATTGAAATGAGAATGGTTTTCGGCGTAAGTGCGTTCAAAACTGCCTGCGGATCAACCATTCCGGTTTCATCAACATCAAGGTACGTAATCTGAAATCCATTTGCTTCGAGATAGCGACAAACTTCAAGTACGGCAGGATGTTCAACAACGCTTGTAATGATGTGATTTCCCTTCGAGCGTAAGGCAAAAGCCACTCCTTTCAGCGCCATGTTATTTGATTCAGAGCCTCCGCCTGTAAACACAATTTCATCGGGATTGGCATTCAGCAGCCGGGAAACCTGGCTTCTCGCTTTTTCAACGGCGCGTTTTGTTATCAATCCAAATTCGTGCGTACTCGAAGGATTGCCGAAATAATTTTCAAGGAATGGCTTCATTTCGGCAAACGCCAGCGGATCAACCGGTGTGGTTGCATTATAATCAAGATATATTGGATTCATGGGAAAATGATTTTATCGGTTATGGTTGTTTCTGATCCTTCAAACAGAATAAATTGTGACAATAATAAATCAAAGAGATTACCTACATTGTTCTCAGGTCGTAATAGATTCCGGAAGAAGCCATTCGCAGGCAGGCATGACGTGGATAGGGCGGTCCTGTGTTCCGATCTCATCTTTCATTCCGGGAGTAATGATATAACCCTCTTTCATGGAAAAGAAATCCATGGCTTCCATTAACCCCTCCACTTCGCGACCAATTGTATCCTGGTTTAATGATTCACACACCTGTATCAAACTGCTGCATCGCTTATTGTCGAAAACGACAAAATCGCATTCACGGTCGTTCCGGAAATAAAACAGACTGTCGTGATTACGTCTAAGGTGCATGAATACAACGTTTTCAAGCAATCTTCCACGGTCCTCCGTGAAACTTAGCGTATTGGCGGTAACGAGGCCGGTGTCAACCGCATAAACTTTCCTGGGGTTTGTCGCGATACTTTTTGCGGACCAACTGAACCGCGGCAGATAAAACAGTAAATATGCCTCTCCAAGCCAGGTAAGGTAATCCGAAATGGTATTTGCGGAGCCAACCATGAATGTTTTTCTAAGATTATTGTAGGATATTTCCTTCCCGATATTCGAAATAAGGTAAAGCGACAGATCCATCAGAAGTCTGGTATTCCTGATTGAATAACGGATAGCAATATCCCGTAAAACTATATCTTTGAAAAAATTTTGTAAAACATCGGGATTTTCGGTTTCAAGAAATTCAGGAAATCCCCCATAGAGAATGTATTGATATAAAGTATTCACTGAAGGAATTGCTTGTTTATATCGGATGAATTCTCCATAAGAAAATGGAAAAAGTTCATGTCGCAGGTGTCGCCCGGTCAATCTTGTTCCCATTTCCTTGCTTAACAAGGCGGCATTTGATCCTGTGATATATACTTTGGCGAATTGGTCATGAAGTTGCCGGACAAAGACTTCCCAGTAGGGAACATTCTGAATCTCGTCGAAAAAATAGGCTTCCACTTCATTCCCCAACACCTCCTCCAGTTTTGTGAAATCGCTCAATTCAAAACCATGAATACGTGCATCTTCAAAATTGAAATAGGCTGTCTTTAGGCCGGATGCCTGCATGAGTTGCTTCATCAGGGTGCTTTTACCGCACCGCCTGACGCCCGAAATCACTTCAATATGATTGCCTGTTGGTTTAAAGGCGCTCAACCATTCCCGGTTAATGACCTCTTGTTGAGGAGACTTATATAGTTTCTGGACATTGACCGCCAGTTCAATGTTCGATTTAAGGATCATGATATCATTCCGTTAATGTTTATATTACAAATATATAAAAGTTTACTTTAATAATATAAACTTATTTTGATCCTTCCCCGCTATTGATGGCTCCGGCAGGAAGTGGTCTAATGGATGGAGCAAT
>JBAXRP010000293.1:0-5229 GCA_037131145.1 Bacteroidota bacterium | reverse complement strand
GAATCATTGACGCTCACAGCGCCGAGCGTGATATAAGGACCGACAGGTTGAATTATCAACACAGAATCAATCAGCGGCTTCCGGTTTTGTTTGGTTATGACGAAATGGAGATAGCCCGGCATATTCAGTGTATTATATTGGAGAATAACCTGACCGCTGGAATCGGCGCAGCGGGCGTCGAGCAATGTACTGTCATTTAATGAAGCGGCAACATAAGCCCAGGGTTCGGTAATAACTGTGCAGGTATTTGTGCCGATAAGAAGTATCTGAGGAAGAGTTGCCGTTATATTGCCTGGAACTGAATAATAGACGCTCAGCGAGGGATCGCCCATGAGATTATAAATTTCCCAGTAGTAAAGTTTGTTTGAAGAATTCGACTGCTGCACCGCAAGGTTGCCGCCTACAACCATCTGCGACATAGTTGTAAACCATTCGCTTACCGGTTCGCCCTGATCATGGAAAGTAACATCATAAGCGCCAAGATGCTGCGGGTCATATACCGGAGTGGTTGTTACAGCTTTCAGTCCGCAGCCCCACCAGTAATCTTCATCCCACAATGAATTGTTTGAAGCGCCGATATAACCAATGGCTCCTTTATTGGCGGCTCTTGTAATCTCTTCGGCAAAACAATTAACGTTATACCTTGAAGTAAGGCAGCAGTTTCCAACCATCAGGCAATATTTATGCGCATTTTGAAGCGCGGCAATCTGCGATATCTCAAATTGTGGATCAGCCCATCCCGACTCGCTGCCATGCGCCGTATAGTTGGCATAACCTACGCCATTGGAAACATTATTCCTGATTTGTTGAGAATAATTTGCCCCGGAAGGTTCCGGTTGAAGATAGGTGTGCGAAGTAAGTCCGTGGGCGGTGTTAAAATAATATGACGTTCCGTAATTGATCTGACCATTACCATAAGTCAGTCCGTTTCCGCCGCCGTCATATCCGGCAATCATTACGTCTTCGTTCAGGAAAGTATCGTCGGGAAAAAGATATTTCTCGTATTCAACGGTTTTATCTATATATGGCTGTAACTGGGTTAGCGAAGACGCCGAAAACCTGCCGTAAATCACTTCGGGCAGGTTGTCGCCGGTATATTCACAGTAACGTAAATCAGTTGCCTGACCATTGTTCATCCATGCTGGTATCTGGGCGACATCGCCAACGAAAAGCACAAAACTTGGCGGATTGAATCCGGGAGCCGGCGAGGCGTATAAACCCTGTAGATAATTCTTTATGGATGTTGTTGTTGTTCCAACCGCAGGATTATTCGTATATGCCTGAATTACGCGGAATCCTTTGCGCGTTTTCCATTTAACCAGAGTTTGCAAAGCATCTTTAAATTCGGGAGGCGAAACAATCACGTAGGTAACGGGCGAGGAGGTAATCAGCGAATCATTTAAGGGTTGATAATTGTCAATAAAACGGTAGAGGTTGTTGTAGTAAACAGAGTTGTTTTTCTTTTTCAAACTGACGGAAGATTCAACATCGGCTTGTAAAAATTTAACTGATACTTCAATGGAAGAATATACCCTGAGCTGGTTTGTCACAGGATTATATTGAAGCGGCGAGATCGTAAGTTGAGCGAGGTTTAAAGCGCGTAAAATTCCCGCGGGCGCTACCGATACAAGGGGCTGACCGATAAAGCGGTTCAGAAGGTAGGAAGCCTCGTTGATCGCAAATGGTATCTGAGTCGGATCTGTAACGCCCTTTGAAAGCGAAGGTTGTACCGGCATGATTCTGTTTGTGATTCCAAAAGCGGCAAGGTCGTAATCCTGGTAATCGGAATGAGTGATTTCAATTGCGAAACCCTGATTGAACGGAACTTCAAGCAACCTACAGTAAGTGGGCAGATTGGGCTCGCCAATAACAGGCGCATTGACATAACCCTTAATAAATAATTCGGTAAAAGCTCCTTGCCTCGTCATCACTTCACGGAACTGAACAGATGAAACCGAGTTTTGAAAGGAAACTTTTGCGAAACCGTTTGACGTATAAACCAGGTTTGTTTGTTGCATACCGGTTTTGATCTCTCCGGCGAAAAGGGTAAAAGAGATCAGGCAGGCAATAGCCATGAGCAGGGAACTGATTTTATTTTTCATGCAAGGGGGAAAATTTTGGGCAGATTGATGGATTATGTTTTTCGTTATCAAAGGTATAAAAAAATCTGTTTCGCGTGTTAACTGCGAAGAAAAAGCGAAAGAATTTAAAACGGGGTACTTTCAGATCCTTTCTCCTTCTCCTTTAAGTACCGTATCTTGTTTTTGATGTTTTTTGGGCATTATATCTTTGACGACCTTCTGCATCTCGTCTTTTTACCACGGAGATATGGATTACATAGAAGTTACACAGAGTTGAATGAATTAAAAAACCTTCGTGATTCTTGTGCTCTCAGTCTCTTCTATGGTTCATTTTTTTCTTTAGGTAATTTTGCAAACTCTAATGTAACTGATGATACTAAATGATCTTTCATATTATCACAATTAAAATTTATCAACAATTTATTTTCACAAAAACTGAAAAAACTTCGATTTGACCTGTTACCTTTTGGGGGTGAAACCGATTAACCATAAATGGCGGTATTCATCTCTAAAAACCTGCCTGTCAGATTCTAACAAAAAATTTGTACCTTTGAAGCTACTTTCAAAGGTTGTAATGTATGATGTTTTGCCCGGTTTCATTGAATATTTGAAAATGGCTGGCAACAGGTTCCGGTTGGCGGCAGATGGTAAAAAAGTTGTACGTAGCAGGTCATGCGAGAGAATCTATAACAACGTGATAAAATGACAAAAGCGAAACAAACAGAAAACGAATATACAATAGCCGAGGCATATCGGTATCTTGCTAATGCTAAAGAAACTATCGGCAAAAGCCCGATAGCTTATGGTATTTATACCGATTCAAAATATGTACGCGAAGCTGCGGGCATCGCCTATCTTTCAGCGTTAAAAGCGCTTGATGTTTATTTTCTTTCAAAGGGAATGAAAAAGGCAGATTTACCCCAATCTATTGAGGAATATCTGACATTTGTAAAGAAAAAGATTCCGTTGAACGGGAAACTCAATAGCGCATTAACTGTGGTTTACCAAAACCTTCACATTTTTGGTTATTACAGAGGCGGCGTTGACCTGGCATTGGTTAAAAGCGGTTTCGACAACGCCCGCAAAGTAATTGAAATGATGGAGAAACTGATGGTTAGAAGCGCAAATCAGAATATCGTTTCCGAACCCAAAACCAACTATAAAAGAACAAAAAACAAGATTCAGGAATGAGCAAACCAAAAACCACTGAAAACGAATATACAATAGCGGAAGCATACCGGTATCTTGCCAACGCGAAGGAAACGTTGTGTAAAAGTCCTATTGAATACGGTCGTTATATTGATAAAAAATACGTAAGCGAAGCGTCCGGGATTGCGTATCTGGCAGCTTTAAGAGCGTTAGACGCTTATTTGTTAAACAAAGGAATTCCTGAAAAAAAATTGCCAAAATCCATTGAAGGTTATTGGGTATTCATTAAACAACATATTCCTTTAAATGGTAAATTATCTGCATCGCTTAGAATTGTTTATGAAGACCTGCATTTAGGCGCCTATTACCGGGGATTTACCAGTGTGAATGTAATTAAGGACGGACTACTTCATGTAAAAAAAATCATTGAGATGATAAACAACCTTATGGATAAAACACCATCTCCGAATTTCGTTTCCGAACCCAAAACCACCTATAAAAGAACAAAAAACAAGTTACAGGAATGACCAAAGCAAAAACGACAGAAAACGAATATACAATAGCGGAGGCATACCGGTACCTTGCCAACGCGAAAGAGACGCTCAGTAAAAGCCCAATCGAATATAGCCGTTACAGCGATTCGAAATATGTGCGCGAAGCTGCCGGTATGGTTTATCTCGCAGCGTTAAAAGCGCTTGACGCGTATTTAATTTCAACAGGAATTGAACGCGGTAAGCTGCCGAAATCAATTGATGGCTACTGGGAAATAATTCGCAGGAAAATTCCTTTGAACGGAAAATTGACGGCGGCACTGAACACCGTGTATGAAAACATGCACGTTTTTGCATATTACAGAGGCGGCGTTGACTTGGCATTGGTTAAAAGCGGTTTCGAAAACGCCCGCAAAGTAATTGAAATGATGGACAAACTGATGGTTAGAACCGCAAATCAGAATAGCGTTTCCGAAGCCAAAGCCAGCTATAAATGAACAAATAAAGAAATTTAACTAGTTTCTATTGACAACAATCAGAAAAGGAGTAAATTTGACGAGTAAAAATTATCCTATTCAATCTAACAAAAAAAAACAATCTTTTTTTACACTTATAATTTTTATTTTGCTCATAAATACCTTGGGAAATAAATAATGGTTCTAATTTAAAAGATACAACTATGAAATCCAAAATTACTCTTTCATTAATATTTATTTTTTCCGTCATGGGCTCGTTTGCTCAAAATGCAATTGTTGGACCTGGATTTTCTTCTGGCTGGGGTGCATGTGGCTATAATACTGATTTTAGCTATCTAAGTGCTGGGACAGGTAGCAGTTATATTCTTACAAAGGTTGCAAACGGAACCGGAAGCCAGTATTTTAGAATCGGGTTGGATTATGGATCAACAAAAGGACAATATAATACTTTAGGTGGCGGTCCAGATGTTCAGGTTAGTTCAAATACTGAATATAATTTAAATTCTACTTGTACAACAACTGGAGCTATGTATTTTAATGTAACAAGTACGAGTCACAATTATATATTTAAAACCAAAGATTTAAGCGCAACTCCTTCTTTTAAATTAATCATTTTTGAAGTAGAAGGAACTGTGCAAAATGTAACTGGAGTGAACAAGGATCTTTCTACAATATATCCAGGCCAAGCCGTAACAGTAACAGCCACTCTTAGCGGTTCGTTTAGTACTGGGCAAGGAGTTTATTTGAGATATACTAATGACAACTTTGCCACTTCCACGATTGCTGAAATGACTGGATCTGGAACAAGTTATACTGCATCAATTCCATCTGGAACAAATTCAGCATCTAAAACCGTGAACTATTATGTTTTCACTTCCGGCAACGGACTTACTATTTCTGTTGCTAATGCTGATTGGTACACTATAAATCTTAATAATAATGCTGGCCCCAATTATTCATATACAGTAAATTCTTCCTGGAACACAACTTCAAATGGCAACTGGTCATCAACTTCAACTTGGGCTGGAGGAG
>JBAXRP010000292.1:0-5268 GCA_037131145.1 Bacteroidota bacterium | reverse complement strand
TCATTCTTCTCAACATTGAAATCAAACCCCTCCTTGGCGAAAAGCCTTGCCATCTCCGACAAATCAACCAGATTGTTCTGGTGCAGGTACAAATGTTTCAACGCTGGAAAGTCGTCCACGGGCAAGTCAATCCGGGCAAGCGCGTTGTTGCTCAGGTCGATCAGATCGAGTTTCGGGAAAGCGCCCTCAAAACGGATCTCCTCAATCCCGTTTCCAAATAAAAAAAGTGTTTGAAGGTTGGGGCAATTTTTAACAACCATCTTCTTTATCCCACAGTTGTTGGCGTTCAGATAGCGCAGCCGGGGCTGAGGGGTTTTAAAAACCAGTTCGGTCAAATCCGTATCTTTTTCTTTTTTGTCCTCTTTTTCGTCCTCTTTATCATTGCCAAGATAAACGAATTCAAATCCGGCAGTGGTTTCGTCGAAGACAAAACGTTTGTTTTTGATCTTCGATTTTATTGAGGGGATTGCAGACTCGAGGGCTGTTAAGTCTGCGTGGGTATAATGCGCGGATGTATTCATTTTTTCAAAACGTTGGAAGATGTGCCTCTTCAAATATCAATTTTGGCTGCATTTCAATCAGGCGAACGCGAGCCCTTGCAATTTCACAATATTCATGGCTAATGTCGATGCCAATGTATTTCCGGTTCATTTCACAGGCAACCCGGGCAGTGGTCCCGCTTCCGGCCATTGGATCAAGAACAAGGTCGCCGGGATTAGTCCAGGAGAATATATGGTCCCTCACAAGTTCACAGGGAAAAGGCGCCGGATGCCCCTTTGCTTCCTGATCTTCCTGCCTTTTCCCAACAACATATTCCCAAATATTCCCTTTGATTTTTTTGTCCCGCACAGGTTTGGCCATTTTCTCCCTTACCTGTTCGTTTTTTGAATAATTTTTATACGTTGTGCCGTTAAGTTCCAGGCCGGCATGCATGCAGTCAACCATAATCGGGTTGTGCGTCTTGACAACACCTTTGCTGAACACGAACATGAATTCAAATTCGTTGTTGTAACGTTTCCGGTAAATCTGGGGAATTGGATTTTTTTTCCTGAAGATCATGGTATCGTGAAGATTAAATCCGATTTCTTTGAAGTACAGCGCTTGTGCAAAGCTTGTGCCTGTTTCAGAGGCGTCAATCGTAGCGTCGGCAACAACCCAAACCACAACGCCTCCGGGTTTAGTTATCCGATACAATTCTTTTGCAATTTTCTCAAACGGGAAAACATAGCCTTTATAATTTCTCAAGCCATCATAAGGCGGTGAGGTAATGGTTAAGTCGATTGCCTCATCATCAAACTTTTCCATCACCTCAACGCAGTTGTCTTCAATGATTTGGTTAATATACTTATCCATGCTCATTTCTAAATTAGTTTACTGTAAATAGTCCATTGTCGGAAATTGCCTTGATAGTCTTAATCTTGCTCTCAATTTTATGTGCCCTGATAAGTTCTTTCAGCGCCTCCTGATGGCTCATCCGCATGATTTTTTCCCGCTCCTGTGCCAAAAACATCAAAGCTTCCTCCTTTGCAATTCCAATTGATTCAGAGGAAGCCCTCTTTTCGATTCCCCATAAATCTTCAATTTTCTTAGAAAACCCAAGCATGGTCCTATTTATTGCCAACCAGTAGTCGTTTGAATTTTTAGAAGGGTTTAATGCCGGAACGGTTTGAAATATTTTCAGTAAAAGTTGCCGGGCTTTGACTTTGCCTACTGTTTCTGAATAAGTCAACAACAATGCAAGATGTGAATATGTGAATACGCATACGTTGCGGGATGCTGCCTGATGGTAAATTTGGCTTGACGTATTTGGCAATTGATAAATAGGACAAACCACCATCGCGTACGGTTTGCCTCTTTTCCAACCATCCATTGCCTGAACTTTGAAATCTTTTTGATTTTTGGCAGTCCTGCTTAACCGAAATGCCTTGGCATCGGCAACGAAACTGTATTCTTTCGCAAAGGCTTCGACATCTGCGGCATCTGCGCGTTCTTTGAGGACAATACTTTTCAGCCCAAGTGCCCGGTAGGCCAAAGCAAGTAAACCATCTGTGTATTTTGAATAGAGTTTTTCCTCGCTTGAATCGTGGCAATATGATTCCGGGATGTTTCCACATAGCCTTAAATGGTCAATGAGCGCTGACATACCAGCCTTTTTAATTTCTAGTTCCAACTCGTTTTCGAGGCGGTCAGAAACATCGCCAAAATTTCCGCTAAGTTTTCGAATTTCATCAACCCAATAGGCCCGTCTTTTGATAGCTTCGCCGGATATTACAACTTCCATTTTATGACAGATGAATTTATGCTCAAAGTTACACTTTTCGTAGCGGCCTCAATATTTATCCCGTTTGTTGTATAGCGACAAAAAAACAGAGTTTTCGCCAAAGCTATCCGGCTTTGGCTACTAACCCTGCGCTTAACCAACGCTGCACGAGCGCCATATTCGCCGCCGTTAATATGGCGGGCAGGGACAATAATCTGTTCGATGGAAGCTGTCCGGCCATTCCTTTGAGCTACGGGACGAAGGCGAGGCGGAAGCCGAGATTGTTGTTGCGGTTGTCGGGGGTGTTGTTGTTGCGATTGCCCGGCCGGCAGTTGAACGCATTGTTGATCCACGAGCCGCCGCGGTTCACGCGGTTCGAACCCACGATTATTGCCCTAAATTGCAAAGAACATTTTTACGAAAATACAAACTATCGGCATGAAAAACAAAGGCGTTTAATGCCATTGCATGATGTTGAAATTCGGATTGGGCCCATATTCCGTTTTCTAAGAAGCCGGTATATTCTTGCATTTTTTGTTGGTAGCGTTTCCTGCTTCGCGCTGCAAGGTGCGTTTTTTCGGGAAAAACCAAATATCCCAAAAAAGTCAATCCTTTTGAACACCGGTTCAAATCGGATGTTTTTAAACTCAGGCCAAGCCTTTCAGTCAAAAACATCGTCACCTTTTTGCCCATGTCCGATAAAATTTCCTTATTGTCATGCCAGATAATAAAATCATCCATATACCGGATATAGGCATGGGCCTGTAATTGGTTCATGATAAAATGGTCGAGCATCCCCAAATAATGGTTGGCAAAATACTGGCTTGTCAGATTGCCAATTGGCAAACCTTTTCCGGGTTGGGTATGATATGAATTGATTATTTTGTCGAAAATACCAAGCAGCACCGGATCTTTAAAGCGATGGCCCAGCATGTTTTGCAGAATGGCGTGCACAATGCTGTCAAAATATTTGCGGATATCAAATTTGAAATAACACTGGTATTCTTTTTGAAACCGTTCGGCCCGTTCCAGGGCTTTATATGTTCCCTTTCCAATCCGGGTGGCATAGCTGTCGAATACCTGATATTTCTCGAAATATGCATGACAAACGTTCATCAATGCATGATGCAACACCCGTTCCTCAAATGATGCTGCACATATCTGTCGTTGTTTTGGGTCGTAAATCGTAAAATAATGGTAATTGCCCACATTCACCATTCCACTGGATATTTGTTGTTTAAGTCGCAAAAAATTCCCGGCGAGGTTTTCACGGTAGTCTATAACGGCCTGCTTATGTTCCTTGCCCTTTTTTGCCTTGAAAAAGGCCAGGTGCAGGTTGTCAAAACAGGCTATCCGTTGAATCAGTCCTCCTGCTCGTTTCATTGGTTTCTGAGTTAAATGTTTTTATAATGGCCGCCCCGTATTTCTCTGCTTTTTTATCGCCCACGCCTCTAATGCTTTTGATTTTGTTTACAGTTAACTCCGGCAGCTTTGCCATTTCGGCCAGTTCTGCATCGGTAAAAACAACGTAGGCGGATACACCATCATCTGAAGCGATCTTCTTTCTAATCTCGCGCAACTTTGAAAACCTGGCAAATATCTCCGGCTCAAGTACTTTTATATAATCAATTTTTTCTTTTGGCGACTGCTCTGGCATATTCGACAAAAGATAGCTGATATAGATGCACCAATAAACGCCATTTGGCGTTTGGACCAATTGTTTTTCGATCTCCACAACTTTGTTCGACCGCAAAAATGCGTTCAGTTCGTCGTTGTAATCATTTACCGAAGTAATCGGAATGGTAAAAAACCTAATTTGCATAAAGCGTCAAAATTATTTGTGAAAAATATAAATCGAAAAATTCTCTCTGTGTATTCTTGTGCAACTCTGTGAAAAAAATTTTTTCCGCCTACGGCGGCTTTGAAGTTCGTAAACCCCTGAAAAAACACGCTTCACTCGGCTACCGCCTCGTTCCGCTTTGTTTTTTTGGGGTTTCCTCAGTTCCCCTTGCTCAAAGGAATGAACCGATCAGCATGCCACCAAACTACGGGACGAAGGCGAGGCGGAAGCCGAGAAAGCTGAGGCGGTAGTCGGGGGAGTCGCGGCTGCGATAGCCCGGCCGGCA
The DNA here is from genome assembly GCA_037131145.1 of Bacteroidota bacterium. Lineage (GTDB taxonomy): Bacteria > Bacteroidota > Bacteroidia > Bacteroidales > FEN-979 > CAIVAT01. Next base: position 882 of record JBAXRP010000292.1, on the reverse strand, counting down.
GCGGAACGCATCGGAGATCCACGAGCCGCCGCGGCACACGCGGCGCGAACCCGAATCAGCGCCAACCGGATTTTCCGTCTTTCTTTTGTCGTATTCACCATACCAGTCCCAGCGCCACTCCCACACATTTCCGCTCATGTCGTACAAGCCAAACGCATTCGGGAATTTTAACCCCACGGGTTTGGTTTCATATCCATTGTTTTTATTGTACCAGCCAACGAGGTCGAGGTGGGAACTGCCGGCGTATTGGTTTTTTTTCAAATTCGACGGGTTTTCAAAACCCGTCGGATTTGAAGCATACTCCCCTTCCGCCTCGGTTGGCAGGCGAAAACCGGAAGCTGCCGGGTCAAGTTTCAATTTGTCCAATTCCTTTTTGGCTATGGTATTTAATTTTATCAGATACTTGCCTTCGACCAACCCCAAACGGGTTAATTCATTGTTCAGTATTCCGCAAAATTTCACGGAATCGTACCACGAAACCTGTTCAACCGGGTGTTGTCTGCCCTTAAATCGTGAAGGAGTATCGCCGGTAACCACCTCATACAACTCCTGAGTAACCGGAAATTGCGCCATGCAAAAGGAGTTTACTTTTACTGTTTGGCCATCTTCACGTTGAAATGAGCCGCCGGGGATTGAAACGAGGTTGAATGGTTCCAGTTCGTCAACGATCAACTGGTAGCCGGTTTCGGATTTCTTTAGTTCAATTGTTTTCATGCCACTGGTTGTATTTACGACTGAATGAAATAAAATTTATCCGGCATTATCTGATGCTTTGGGCGCCTTATAAAGAACAAATATACTAAAAAACATTCCAGGTTCCAGGTTCCAGGTTCAAGGTTCGAGGTTCGAGGTTCGAGGTTCGAGGTTCGAGGTTCGAGGTTC
>JBAXRP010000291.1:0-5270 GCA_037131145.1 Bacteroidota bacterium | reverse complement strand
AACGGGCGAAACAAAGAACACCGGTTCGGTGGGGATATAATATTCGATCACCAGATATGGTTTGTACACGGGATCGTTGTAGCCTGCAAAGAAAAAGTCGCCCCAGGCGCTTACCAGTCCAAAGCCGGCCCAGCCCGCTGCCCGCTGATCGCTGATGTATTCGGTACCAGCCGGATTGAAGACCGAACTGGTCCAGAAGGGATCTGAATCTCCGGGCATACCCCACATATCCGACCATAGCGGAGCGCCGTTGCCGCAATCATAGTAGAGCGTTGACCCGGAGGTTGTGGTCGGATCATGCGACAGGGGATAGACCGAATTGGGATCCCCATATTGGTCAATCTTGGAAAAACAGTAATAGTTCAATGTCGCTTGGGTGATCACCGCGTTTGCCGGGAGGGAGGCAATGTTGAACTTCATGTACCCGCGGCCAAGGGTGTCATTTTCCTGAGAGGAAACATTCATCCCGGGGCCTTTTTTAAGAAACGGGCTGCCGGGCAGATAACTGGTTATGTAACCGGTTCCATCGGTCATGTTTACCGCATAAACAGTATCGGTATGTTCTTCGATAGGAGCGGCGATTTGCGCGGAAATTCCCTGCGAAAAAACTACAAGCCATACAAGCATGGCAGAAATACAAAGTAATAATTTTCTCATAATCTTATGTTTTTGGTTTAGGCGGTAAAAGTATATCACCAAACATCAAAATACAATACTACTTTCGTGTAATTTTAATCTCATATTAAACCATGCACACATGCTCAAACGAATGCCCCTGAAATTTATCCGGCAATAAAATCTCTGAGGCGGTAATCTCGTCAAGTTTGATCCAAATTACAGATGAAAAACGAGATTGAAAATCCCAGAGGAAGAGTGAGGCTGATAAGGCAACCAATCGAAAACTCATTGAAAATAAATCACCGCAGAAACACTGTGCGCTGAGAAGAGTTTCTCAGCGCCTTCGTTTCTCTGCGGTGAAAAAAAGCCGGGGAAAATAGATTATCTTTCCGGTTTACACAGGCGCGTATTTGGTATCCGGTTTATCCCGTATTGGAATAATGCCAGCCATATCGCCCAGCACATTAACAAGATCAGACCCGGCAGGCACAACGATTTTGGAATTGTCTTTCAATGAAGTTTCAAGCGCCTGAATTTTCCTGAGAATCTGTGCATTTCCAATAAAATATTTCTCAGCGGCTTCATTGACCAGGGCAATAGCCTGAGCTTCTCCTTCAGCTCTGAGAATCTGCCCCTGCTTTACGCCTTCAGCGCGTCTGATCTCAGCCCGCTTTTCTCCGTCTGCTTTGGTCTCTGCAGCGGTGGCATAGTCAACCGCTGCAATCTTTTCATTCTCGGCTTTCACAATTTTATTCATGGTTTCCTGAACATCCTTGGGAGGATCAATCTCCTTTAATTCTGTGCGGATAATCTGAATACCCCAGCTTTTTGTTTCATCAAGCAATGTACCGTGAAGTTCCTTGTTTATTTTTCCGCGTTCGCTGTTTGCCGACTTTAGCGTCATAGTGCCGATGATGTTACGGAGGGTCGTCCGTGCAAGGTTTACTATCTGATATTCAATATTGTTAACGTTGTACTGTGAATTTTTGACACTATCCTCGTCGCTTGTAATTTTAAAATAGACCTGGGCGTCGACCTTTGCATTAAGATTGTCATTGGTAATGATCTCCTGTGGTTCGGCATTGATCATCTTCTCTGTAATATTTACCTGATACATCAAGTCAATTCCGGGAATAATCCAGTGAAACCCTGGATTGGCGAAACGGTTATACTTTCCAAACCGTTCAATCAAACCCCGATGAGTGGGGCGAACGATACGAATACCTGAGAAAAAGAGCAACCCGATTGCTCCAACGATAATAAGAATAAGTGCATTGTTCATGGCGATTTGTTTTAAGTTTTGTTTTAAGATTTTGTCAATAAATATTTTGTGTCAAACTTATGAATATTATCTGGTTAAATCAACCGGTAATGCGTGAAATTTTATGACTCATTTTTTTTTATGAATTTTCGTTTGCTTATCTGCATTTTCAAAACTAATCAGAAAAGTGGGAATAAAAATCAAAATTTGAATAAAGCCTGGTATATCAGCAACTTGAATTGTCACTATATATGATCGTGACAATTGATAAACAGATAGTTACTGAACTTTAGTCCAAATTGCTGCCTTTACGGGTTAGGCTCTTATATACATTATAATACCTGCTATTTACAAACTTATTTACAACTTGACTTAAGCAGATAAGCAGTTTGTATAATTCAAATGTCTTATCTTTGTATAGGTTTATGAGTTCATCATTAATATTGAACTTTGAATAACACGGGAATGACGAAAACCGGAAAAAGAGTAGTCCGTCTAAATACTTCATAATATGCATCTTTTAGCAATTTCATTGTTGACAATACTGGCAGGCGCTTTGTTGCTTGCAAAATTCCGGAAAGAAATGCCCGGCAAATTCTTTGCTTTTATTTCCTGGTTCTTTATCGTTGTAGGATTTATCCTTTTCATTGGCTTTATAGCGGGCGGCATTTGCAGGATGAAACATCATTGTTGTGGCAGTCAAAACGATTTCCGGCACGAGATGATGAGGAAAGATTGTCACCAAGACATGCAGGGTGGTCTTTGCTGCCCACAAGGCATGGAGAAGGAAATGCGCTCTCAAAAACCCGGATGCATTTCAACCGACAGTATGATGAAATGCTGCCCAAAGCATGTGGCATTTGATACTGCTCAAATTCCGCAATCAAAAAAATAAGCCGTAAAAACGATAATCAGATGACAGAAGTCGGGTTAATTACGCTATCAGAACTTAACGACATGGCGGCGTCAATGTATGGAGACATGGTTAAAGCTGTTGTTGATATTGAACGCGACGTTCTGATAGTTGATTCGGAATTACATGTTGATCAGGAACAATTGCTGCTTGAACAGGGATCAAATCAAAAAGACCTTTGGGGAATCAATCTCTATCCGCAAAAATTCCAATCTGATGAATTTATTGAATTTGATTCGATGATTAATATCCGCCCGAGGCAACATAATATGTCGAGAGGGGTTGAAAACGAGGAAATTAAAAAACGAATCATAAACCTTGTCTTGCGTAAAGTAAGCAAATAATAATCCTGGATGGAAATCAAAGACAAGCCTTTTTACTCGGTTGATCGTGAACGATGGAAACAGTTAACGATTCTCGACCAAATGGGGAATATTGGAACTGAAGCAGGACGGGCGCTGAAACAAAAACGAAAGGGTGAAGATTTTCAGGCTGCTTTAACCAGGGCATTGGACTTGTTTGATGCAACAGTGGAATTGCTGGTTATAAACAAATCACATAGGACCAAAGAAGTATTGCGCGCAAGGGATCAATTTCTTCAAGCTCTGTTCATTTCAGATGACCTGACGATTGAAGCCTATTTTATGCAATTTGCTATCGCTGCGAGGATTAATCGGTAAAAACAACTAAAATAACAACAACATGAAGTTATCATCACTCTTTGTTATTGTGATGTTTATAGGCATTTCAGTCTATGCTCAACAGGTTCCAAAGTTCAGTTCGTCGAATATTATTATGCTTACGGTCACATTCGATGTGCCGCCAACCAACATTACTGTCGGAAAATCAGCTTTACGCTATAACAAAGCATTTGCCTATAGCTTTATTCTTGATGATGGTCTCATTGACGCATACACCGCCGCTTTTCCGTTGCTTTATGGGGGCTTGGTAACTGGAAATGACACTGTATATCCTGGCTATTTCTATAGCGATGGCTGTGGAAATGCAATTCCATTCAGCGCAGGACTATCCTGGTATTCTGTAAATTCAGCAGGTACCGACCTTCATGTAAACACACCCGGTTATGTAACATGGGATCAACTGACAACGATGTATAACGCAGGCTGGAATGTTTTAAACCATAGTTATTCACATGCAGCTAACGATACTGCAATTGACTATGTTTATCAGATAACCCAGAATACTTCCTATGTAAAATCCAGATGCGGAATTGACCTTTCGCACTTTGTTCCTCCTGCGGGCGACCAGAATTATGTAATACCTGCATTTGCAAACGGGATGCTCAGCGTGACAGGGAACAACGGCGCTTATAACGGTTCGCCTGATGGTTACGCTGTCGATCAGCCAATAGATTTCAACAATTTTACGCTATATAAAATGCTGGTTAGCGACGCCAATCAGAATACCGCCAATATTATGCAAAAAATTGATACCGTTGCATCAAGGAGTGTAAATGGCGCCCATTTTTGGTGGAGTGATTTCACACATCATGTAGGATTTCAGTCGTCGGGCGCCAGCTTACTTTTTCCGTTATTCCGGTTTTATATGGAAAATATAGCGCAACAATATGGGATAACCGGTTCAGATAACTTGTGGATGAGCCCAACTCAGGACGTTTATGAATACCTTAGAGTAAGAGATAATAGCGTGGTAAGCTATTCACTTACGGGAAATGTACTGACTATTACCGTTGATTATTCGACAGCTCCAGCGAAGATGCGGACAAATGCGCTTACACTCGTCATTCAGGCTGACCAGAATTTTAGCTCTGTAGCTGCAACCGGATTACAGAAGATGACATTCAACGGAACAGGAAACAACAAACTCATTAATTTGCAATGGGGCGATCCTCTAATATCTGTAAACGAAATTGATCCGGCAAAACAAACTAATGTCTGCAACATATCTGTTTATCCAAATCCCTTTATCAATAAACTTGGTATTGATTTCAGTGAAGCCGTTAAAGGTGAAACTAATTTTGAGTTACTCAATATTGCCGGGAAAACAATATTCACCAAAACCGTCATTCAACCCAAAGGAGAATCGCATTATGAACTTAATCTGAATGAAATCAGTCTTCAACCTGGCATTTATTTTCTTAAATCTGTGAATGGGCTAAGACCATTTCCCACAGTGAAAGTGATGAAGATTCAGAAATAATGGCGATTACACAGATTCTACGGACTTGATTTCCGGTATTGCGTTAACAACAGCAGCTTCAATCCCGTTTTTTAATGTCATACGGCTATGCGGACAATTTCCGCACATACCGAGAAGCCGGATGTTGACAGTGTTATCTTCAGTCATATTTACATATTCCACATCGCCGCCGTCGGATTGGAGATAAGGACGGATCTGTTCGATTACATTTTTTACTTTTGAAATGAGTTCTTCGTTTTGAAACATAATGTTGAGGATTGAATGGATTGAATGGATTGAATGGATTGAATGGATTGA
>JBAXRP010000290.1:0-5283 GCA_037131145.1 Bacteroidota bacterium | reverse complement strand
ATATTGAATTACAAAATTGAAGCGTTTTGAATGAGAAGTTTTTCATCGAGGTAAATTGCCAGCAAAAGTGTCATGGAGAGGCGCGGGTTTGCGGCGATGTTTTCATTTCCCGGCGTATCAAGGAGGAAGGGCGGATTATTGTCGTATTATCTGATGGCATGGGACATGGAATCAAAGCAAATCTGTTGGGAACATTAACTGCAACGTTGTCAGTTAATTTTACTCGGGAACATAAAAGCGTTCAGCGGATTGCAGAAGTTATAATGAAAACACTGCCTTATGATAGCGTTAAAAAAATGAATTTTTCAACCTTTACCATAATTGAAATTGATGTTGAGGGAGAGGTAAGAATCATCGAATACGAGAATCCAAAAACCCTTATCATTCGAGGGGTGCATCTGTTTGAACCGGAATGGAATTGTGTGATTCTTGGCAATGACCGAAATCAGCGAAGAGAGGTTTTGACAACTACTTTTAAACCACAAAAGGAAGACCGGATAGTATTCTGTTCCGATGGCGTCACACAATCGGGGTTGGGTTCAGAAAAATACAAGCTGGGCTGGGGACTTGAAAACCTTCAGAGGTACATTGAAGACGCCATTCATGAAGAGCACAACATTTCTGCGGTAAAACTGGGAACCAAGGTGATAAACAAAGCCAACCAGAATGATAGTTTTTATCCGCTCGACGATATCAGTTGCGGAGTTATCTATTTTCGGGAACCGAGGAAACTAATGATATTTTCCGGTCCTCCCCAGGATCCGAAAAACGATACGATGTTCACCGGGCTGTTGAAACAGTTTGAAGGCAAAAAGATTATCTGCGGCGCCACCACCGGCGACATGGTTGCCCGCGAATGGGGCGAAACTATTGTTGACGCCAAAGAAATGTTTGATCCCGAACTTCCTCCGGTATCCTATATGAATGGAGTGGATCTTATCACAGAAGGTATTCTTACACTAAGTAAAGCAAGTGAATTGTTGAAGAAATACAACAGTAATTATTCACCTGGTAAAGGTCCTGCCGATGAGATCATCCGCTTTATTCTTGAAAGCGACGAGATTCATTTTCTCGTGGGAACCAACATCAACGTTGCACACCAGGACCCAACGTTACCGATAGAACTCGAACTTCGCAGAACTGTTGTTCATCGTATTGCGCGAACCCTTGAAGAGAAATTTCTCAAGGAGGTTACTATGAAATTCTATTGATGAATGATTTATATTTATAAATCTTCTAATTTGTTACCTTTATGAAAAATTGTATCATTGTTTTTGTTCTGGCGCTGATCTGGTCGCATGGATATGCCCAGGTAGCAATAAATAACAATAACAGCGCGCCCAATCAATCGGCTATGCTCGATGTACAATCAACCTTAAAAGGATTTCTTCCTCCCAGATTATCCACCGCGCAGCGAAACGCTATCTCATCTCCGGCAACGGGATTGATGGTTTTTAACACTGATCTGAATTGCCTTGAGTTTTACTCAGGAGCTGCAACAGGCTGGTTTTGTCCCTGCCTAAGCTATGGAGACCCGGATTGTAATGATATTACATTATCAGGTATTTACAGATCGGGCGTAACATTGAATGCTGGTAATAATCTTACTCTCACGGTAAACGTTTTAATCCCCGGCGGTTACCAGATTATAACAAATTTCGTTAACGGGTATTATTTTTTCGCCAAAGGAACCTTCACATCAACCGGGAACCATACAGTGACATTATATGGCTCAGGAACTCCATTGTTTTCCGGCACAGATGATTTCGGTATTAACTACGGAGGAGAAACCTGTTATTTCTCTGTCACAGTTCAGCAACCGCCCTCGCCCTCATATTTCAGAAGTGGGATATTCCTTCACCATTCAACAGGATCAAACATCTGGGGACCAAATGGCAGCGCCACCAGCGTTCCGCAGGCGATGATCACATATAATACAATTCATGGTTTTTCAGGTTTACAGGCAATAACCATGAACGAGGAGTGGTGGGCTCCAGGCGACAATGAATGGGTTACGCAGCATGATTTTTTCGAGAATCCAAGTCCGCTGACCGGGATAGGTTTTTATCTGCCGGATAATAAAATCATTGTGATCAAATCGTGCTTCCCTTCCTCGGCAATGAGTGGATTGGGACAACCGTCAGATACATTGACTCCATGGTTGAAAACGCTTTACAACTACAAATGGCATTGGCGCCATATTGTTCAGGTAATGAGTTCGCATCCTGATAATTTTTTCGTGATCTGGACTAATGCGCCGCTTGAATACTATTCTACAAATTTATCGGAAGCCTCCATTTCAAAACAATTTTGCGCGTGGGCAAAAGATACGCTTGCTCAAGGGCTTGATCCTACGTTTGGCGCTTTTCCTCCCAATGTTTATGTGTTTGATTTCTTTCACAAACTTACAGGCACAAATGGGATTATGCTCGAAATATACGCTGCAAGTCATGGCGATAGTCACCCCAATTCTGGCGCTACCCAACTGGTTGCTCCTCAGTTTGTGCAGGAGATTTTCGATGCAGCTATCGGATATGAAGCAATAGCGCCCGCCCCGGCTGAATAATCAAAAGGCTATTTGCGTTTCTTTTTCTTATTGGGTTTCCCCTTGTCGGCGCCTGACAAATCCATTAACTCCTGTACATTTTTATATCCTTTGCTCTTCTGGAATCCGTCGCCGCTGTTTGAATCCTTTTCAATAAAACGCTTTTCAAAAGGACGTTTTTCAAAAGGAGGTTTTTCAAAAGATCGTTTTTCAGAAGATCCTTTTTCAAAAGGACGTTTTTCAAAAGGACGTTTTTCAGAAGATCGTTTTTCAAAAGGACGTTTTTCAAAAGGAGGTTTATCTTCTTTTTTCTTTTCCTTGAAACTTCTGCGTTCGTTAACATGAACCTGCTCCTGCCCTTTAACAAAATTGACTACAATATTAGTCCCATGAAATTCGGCGTCGCCGAGGTTCTGGACAAGGAATTTGGCAAATTCAATGTCAACTTCAAATACTCCATCGTTTTTACCAAGGCTGATATCCCCGATTCTTATCCGTTTTCCGGGGCTATTGGCATTGATAAGTTCGATGAGGTTATTTGGAAAAAGCCCGTCAGCTTTTCCGATGTTGATTGATAGCCTCGCAAAACTCGAAACTTCCTTTCTTGGTCCACGCCTGTCTTCCCTGTCCCTGGAGGTTTCACTGTGTTTTTCCTCATTAACATTGATGTCTTTTGCATTCCGGTAGTATTCGAGGAAGCGGTTAAATTCGAGGGCTACAAAACGTTTAATGACGTCTTCCTTTTCAAGCCATTCGAGTTTGCGGTAAATGGCGGGCAGAAATGGATCTATGTCGGTATGTTCGATCTCAACATTTTCCATTTTATTAATCAGGTTGAAGAGCTGTTTTTCGCAAATTTCCCTGCCGCCAGGAACTTTAGCTGCAACAAACGGTTTGCCGATCAGTTTTTCGATTTGCCTGATAAGGTGCTTTTCCTTCAGGTTGATGATGGCGATGGAGATTCCTGCTTTTCCCGCGCGACCTGTGCGTCCGCTGCGATGGGTATATGCCTGAATATCGTCGGGAAGAGCGTAATTAATGATATGTGTAAGGTCGTCAACGTCGAGTCCACGTGCGGCGACATCGGTAGCTACGAGGAGTTGCGTATGACGGATTCGGAATTTCTGCATCACGCTATCGCGTTGCGCCTGAGAAAGATCGCCATGCAATGCGTCGGCATTATAGCCGTCGGCAATAAGTTTATCGGCTATTTCCTGGGTATCTATTCGCGTTCTGCAGAATACGATTCCGTAAACTGAGGGATAAAAATCAACTATTCGCTTGAGCGCCGTATATTTATCTCTTGCATGAACTGTATAATAGAGATGTTTTATATTTTCGGCGCCGGAATTCCGGTTACCGATAGTAATTTCGACGGGCGAACGCATGTAGTTCCTGGCAATGGTTGCGACCTCATTGGGCATGGTTGCTGAAAAGAGCAGCGTACTGCGTTCATCGGGCACTTCGGCGAGAATGTCGTTGATGCTGTCGAGAAAGCCCATATTCAGCATTTCATCGGCTTCATCGAGAACGACCGTATGAACCTCGCGAAGTTTAATCGCTTTGCGGCGGATAAGGTCAAGCAGCCTTCCGGGAGTTGCCACCACAATCTGAACCCCTTTTTTCAACGCTTTTACCTGGTTTTCGATGCTGGCGCCGCCATATACCGGAAGGATATGAAGTTCGTCAATATATTTTGCAAAATCGTTAAGGTCGCCGGCGATTTGCATGCAGAGTTCGCGCGTTGGGCAAAGTATTAGCGCCTGCGGAATGTGTCCTCCTGTGTCGGATTTCTGAATAATAGGCAACCCATAAGCGGCAGTTTTTCCTGTTCCTGTTTGGGCAAGCGCGACGATATCAGTTTTTGGTCCGAGAAGCAGAGGAATGACCTTCTCCTGCACGGGCATTGGGTTTTCAAAACCAAGTTCAACCAAGGCAAGCACGATATCTGCGTCGATGCCCAGTTCTTCAAATGTGATCATGTTGTTGTTTAATGTGAGGGAGGAAGGGAAATGTTAATCGGATTTATCTGACCTCAGACACTGATTATTATGGCGCAAAGATACGTATTATTTTGATAACCTGCATTAAATCGCTCCAGTACGCCACCCTGAATCCATCCTCAAAAAGGAATGGACTAATTCCTTCATGAGTTTTAACTAATGGGATTTCTTTTGCTGAAGTTTTTTAGTCCATGACTCTCTCTCGCTTTTTCCTGGAATTTGGAACATGGAATCTGGAACCTGGAACCTGGAATCTGTGTAGTTTTATCACGTTTTGATAATTTTAAAAACCGCTTATTTGCTAAGGTCAAATTGGAAATAAGTCTGTATATAGCAGGTATTATGAAGAATAATTTCACCCCTTCGGGGTTTAAAACGCGGCTTTTAATTCTTTCTATAATCATTTCACCCCTTCGGGGTTTACTCTTACCAATCCCGAAGCAATGACATGATTGTAGATTGAAAAGATTGGGTTTGCAACATAATCCCGTAGGGATGACATGATTGTAGATTGAAAAGATTGGGTTTGCAACAGAATCCCTTCGGGATGACATGATTATAGATTGAAAAGATTGAGTTTGAAACAGAATCCCGTAGGGATGACTTGATTGTAGATTGAAAAGATTGAGTTTGCAACATAATCACGTAGGGATGACATGATTGTAGATTGAAAAGATTGAGTTTGAAACAGAATCCCGAAGGGATGACATGATTGTAGATTGAAAAGATTGGTTG
>JBAXRP010000289.1:0-5286 GCA_037131145.1 Bacteroidota bacterium | reverse complement strand
AACCTTGAACCTTCTATGCACCGACTTGGTATTGATCTGGGATCGTCATATACAAAAGGAGTTCTGGTTGATGAAAACAACCGGATGACCGCTTTTCATTGCGTGAAATCGGGTTATAATTTCAATAACGCATCCAAAAAAATTATCAGTTACTTTTCAGAAAATTACGAAATCGAATATCCGGTTTACACCTGTGGTTACGGCAGGGAACAGATAGAGGCGCCTTTTGTTGCAAATTCAGAATTGATAGCTCTTTCCAAAGCGGTTTATGAAATTTACAAACGCTCTTGTTCCATCATTGACATTGGCGGGCAGGACACAAAGTTTATCCAGGTGAATGCGATTGGTCAGGTTGAAAAGTTCAAAATGAACCGGAAATGTGCCGCAGGAACAGGCTCCTTTCTGGAAGAAATAGCTTTCCGCCTCGACGTCACTCCTGAAGAATTTACGGAGTTTGCAAAGGACGCCACACAGGAGGTGAAAATCAATAGTTTCTGCACAGTGTTTGCCATTTCCGAAATCATTGGAATGATTAAGAATGGCGCATCTTTACCCAATATCATCCTCGGTATTTACAACTCAATAATCCTCCGGTCATCCGAACTGTCGTTGGTTGAGGATTATGTTGTGATTACCGGCGGATTGCCTGCAATGCACCCAACCATCGTTACGCTTTTCAAAAAAAAATATCCTGATTCCGACAGCCCGGAACGCTCGCAGTTCCTCGCTGCCTACGGGTGTGTTCTTCTTAATCGTGGCGGTGAAAAAAAATAACTTTCAACCTATTAATTCAGAATATGGACAAACAACCGAAAGAAGTCGTAATCGTTAGCGGAGCCAGAACGCCAATAGGCAAACACGGCGGCTATTACAACTACCTTCCTGCCGAAGACCTCGCCGTATTGGCGGTTTATGAAGCCATTATCAGATCGGGAATTGACCTGGCAAAAGTTAAAATTGACCAGGTGGTTGCCGGGATGATCTACATTGATTCGCTGAACCAGCAAATCTATCTCCCGAGAAATGTGGCGGTAAGAGTTGCGCAAAAGTTCAACGACAAAGAGAACCTCGCACACGCTCCAGGCAAAACAACTCTGCGAATCTGCGGAACCGGTTTTCAGGTTCTTGCCGACGGGTTTGACCAGATTATGTCGGATACCGAAAATGTCAATTGCGTTTTATCCTTCGCAACCGAGAATATGTCGCAAACCAATCTCATCCACCAGGGACGAAGAAAAAAGGATAATGTCTGGGATTTCGAAGATGGCGCTCTCCGCGATTACCTGATGGAGGGTTTCAGCCACAACCTCTTTAAAACCCTGATGCCTAAAACTGCCGAACTTTACGGCACACAAACAGGCGTTACCCGAAAGGATTGCGATGAATTCTCCTTTCTGAGTCATGTTCGCGCCATTAAAGCGCAGTCGAAGCAATGGAACCGGTTTGTAACTGCCGGTTCAGACAATTATCTGAAGGGCATTTTCAATGTTGATACAGTTGACCAGAAAGGCAATGCCATAAACGTATGGCGGGATGAAGGCACAAAATACGACATAAGTCTGGATGAACTTTCCGGTCTTCGTCCGATGCTGAAACCCGATGGGCTGGTAACTCCTGGCACTGCAAGCCAGATCAGCGACGGCGCCGCAGCGGCAGTATTGATGGAACGTTCTTTCGCCGATCGGCAAAATATTCCATACCTTGCCAGGATAAAAGGGTACCAGTTTTCTACGGTTCCACCCGAAATCATGGGACAGGGTCCGGTTCCTGCAATCAAAGATCTTCTGGCAAAGCTGAAAATGAAAATGGAGGATGTTGATCTTTTTGAGGTCAATGAGGCATTTGCCGCACAATACCTCGGCGTTGAAAAGGAACTCGGTTTGCCGCGCGAGCGAACCAACGTGAACGGCGGAGCTATCGCCCTGGGGCACAATATTGCAGCCACCGGACTTCGCATCGCCATTGATCTCGTTTATGAGTTAAAACGTCAGGGGCTGAAAACCGGCATTGCATCCGCCTGCATTGGCGGGGGGCAGGGCGGCGCAATCTGCGTGGAAATTGTTTAAGCAATAGGAATATTAATTACCCAATAACGCATTATTATGGGAACTGTTTTTTCATTCGGTAACAAACTACTCCAGAAGGAGGTTGGAAAACTGAACAACATTAAAAAAATCGCTATCATCGGTTCGGGAACCATGGGAATCGGAATCGGGATTGACATTCTCAATAAAACCGGATATGAGGTCATTTTCATTGACGTTGCCGACAGCGCGCTGGAACGGGCGTCAAGGGAAATCGGCGGCTATTTCTCAGGAATGGCGGGCAGCGGAAGGATTCTGGAAGATCAGGCGGCTGAGTTGCTTGCGCGGGTTACCTACTCAAAGGATTTTGCATTGCTCGGCAAAGCCGAGGTCATCTGGGAAGCCGCCACTGAACGGATTGACGTCAAGAAAGCGATTTTCGGGAACATTGAGAAATATGCCGACCCCGAGAAACTGGTATTTATCTTTTCCAACACTTCATCTCATACCACTGCCGAACTTGCAGTTCTCTTTAACGACCGGTTTCTGATGGATAAATTCCTGACAGGTCACGGATATTTTCCATTCCACGCCAACCGCCTCTTCGATGTGATGAAGGGAAAATACGCCTCCGAAGAGACCTTTACCGCAGGAGTCGCCTTTGCTGAACAGGCGCTGGAAAAGAAAGTTATCGCTTTGCGCAACGACCATCATGGCTATATTGCCGACCCGATTTTCGAAGGCATGGCGGCTATTATTCAATGGGATATCAAAACCGGACAGGATTTGGTGGAATTGCCACAGGTTTTCGATCTGCTTACCGCCAATCCATTCCAGGTACTCGACCGCACCGGGCACATGCCCTACACCGAGTGCGCCAAACATCTCGGACAGGCGTTACCGGCTAACGACAGGTTGAGAAGCGTTTACAACCAAGGCGAAAGGCATTACCCGCAATGGATCGAAGATCTTGAGAAATCGGGAAAAACCGGACTTTCATCAAAAGATAAAGAGGGATTTTTCAAATGGTCGGGAGCGACAAACCGCGAAAAAATATCCGGGGTCTATAATCCTGAAACCAAATCTTATGTTGCCATCGGCGAGATCAATCATCTTGAATACTGGTCGCTGTCGGAAGCAAAAGCGCTCGATCACAGGGAATCAACAATTAAAAGCGCCGGCGGGTTGATCCGTATTGCAGAATCAGATGATAAGGGCGGAAAGACCTTCAGGAGGTATGCAATCCCGATCATGCTATACGCGCTTGACCTTATTCAGGATAATTTCGCAACACCCGCCGATATTGATTCTTCGACCAAAACAGGTCTTCGTTTCAAATATGGTTTATGCGAAATTATTGATAAGTTTCTCAATCATTTCGGAATTGACGGGTTCATAGGGCTGGTTAAAAAATCGGGACTTGAAAACCCCGACAGGATCGAACTTTTTGATGTTGACGGGAAAACGGGTCCACGAAAAGATTTGCCATCGCTTTTGCATACCATGAAAAAGAGAGGCTGGTCAAACCTCCTTGGTTATGGCAGGATTTACGGAACTCCGGTTAGTCAGCGGAATTTTACTACCGGCGAGATGGATATTTATTACAACGATCTCCGGTTCATCTATCCTTCCAAAAAGGATCGCGTTGCTTCGATTATTTTCGATAATCCGCTTCGCGGGAATGTATGGAACCGCAATACTCTCGACCAGCTTGACCATGCCATCGGAGTTTCGATTGATCTTTACGAAAAAGGCGCGCTTGGAGCGTTGCTATTTACAGCATCGGGCAAGGGAATGCGTATGCTCGGCGCCGACGCCCGGCAGTTCAACAAAGGTTGGTTCGACGCTAAAACTGGGTATCAGTTCCTTGGCGAGGAAGACGCCTCTTATTTTACAAAGGCAGGGATGAAACTTTTCCGTTTTATCCAGGAAATGCCTGTGTGGACGATTGGCGTTTTTGGCGAAAAATGGGGCGGGGGCGCAGAATTCACCTATTTTCTCAATCAGCGGTTTGACCTGGTTTTGCATGGCGTTGAATTTGATTCTCTCCAGCGGAAAAATGTATTCCGCCTCAAAAAAAATTATAACCAGCCGGAAATCGAATACGGCATTCTGGGCGGTTTTGGCGCAGTGCAGGAGCTTGTGCGTCTCGGATTCGGGGAATCTCTTGTTGATGAACTTTTCCTTCAGGGATTAACCGCAACCCGCGCTTACGAACTCGGACTTTCAAACGGAACCGGCAACGATGAATACGAATTGCTGGAAAGGGCTTTCGAACTTGCCCGCCTGAAACAAAAGTATGCCGTTCCATATTCAGTCGCCCTGTACAATCTCCAGAAGAAGAATGCTTTTGCCGAAGGTTGCAACGACGCCCGGCTAACCCGTGAAACCGGCGAGACTTTCAATCCTGCTAAAAACCCCTATATTTCCACGGCGTTATTACGGCTGCTCAATATCGGCGGGCAGAATCCGCCGCTGGATCTTTCGATTCAGGGAAAATTGCCGGGATGGGAGAATAGTTACAATTCTTTGTTTGAATAAGTGCAAAACGGATTTAATCAACAAAAAGTTAATTGATTGATCGGTATCATACCAGTAAAGATTGTCCAACAAATTTATTTATGATTAAACGTATTGTATTCAAGAACTTAACCACAAAGTCGCACAAAGTATACACGAAGTCGCAAAAAGACTTTTATAACCGATGGCGCCACTTTAACGCCTTTGTGACTTCTTTCGCACGCCTTTGTGGTTTACATTGTTGTTTGAAATCAAGCGAATCGCCATCAAGTCAGCGCTGGTCAGATTCATCAGAGTCAAATTTTACTGGTATAATTGTGCTCAATCAGAAAAGTTATTCGAGGTAAATTTTCAAGGCAGGAGGGATTTGGCTCATTTTCATATTGACATTCGCAAATCGCCAAGGTTTATCAATACATTTTAAACCAGGAAGAACATCATCATAATAAATCGTTTAAAGAAGAATACTTGGATTTTCGTCAAAGATTTGAAATAGAATACGATGAAAATATTTATTTGAATGGGATAAGGAATCATATCACCCCTTCGGGGTTCAATATCGGGTTTTCCAATCCTTTCTATAATCATGTCACCCCTTCGGGGTTTATAGATTGAAAAGATTGGTTTTGCAACAGAATCCCTTAGGGATGACATGATTATAGATTGAAAAGATTGGTTTTGCAACATAATCCCGAAGGGATGACATGATTATAGATTGAAAAGATTGATTTTGCAACAGAAT
>JBAXRP010000288.1:0-5323 GCA_037131145.1 Bacteroidota bacterium | reverse complement strand
AAAGCCAATCTTTTCAATCTATAATCATGTCATCCCTTCGGGATTCTGTTGCAAAGCCAATCTTTTCAATCTACAATCATGTCATCCCTTAGGGATTCTGTTGCAAAGCCAATCTTTTCAATCTATAATCATGTCATCCCTTCGGGATTCTGTTGCAAAGCCAATCTTTTCAATCTACAATCATGTCATCCCTTCGGGATTTGGCAACCGATCAACATTTTATCAAATCGAAGTTTTTTCAAACCCCGAAGGGGTGACATGATTATAGAAAGAATTTAAAGACCCGTTATAAACCCCGAAGGGGTGAAATTATTCTTCATAATACCTGGTATATCCAATTTTATTTACAACTTGACCTAAGCAGTTAAGCAGTTTAAAGATTTATCAGTATCACAATTCCGGTAACGACAACATTCAGAATCGCCATCGGAATCAGATTTTTCCATCCGAGGCGCATGAGCTGATCATACCTGAAACGGGGAAGCGTCCATCGTATCCACATAAACAAAAATCCGAAAAGCGTTATTTTGGTGAAAAACACCATAAAGCTTACGAAGGCAAACACGTTTGGCGACAATCCGAGTTTATCAAGTCCCGGAAAATGATAACCTCCGAGAAAAAGCGTTGCCATAACTGCGCCAGAGATGAACATGTTGATGTATTCGGCAAAGAGATAAAAACCGAGTTTCATGCTGCTGTATTCGGTATGATATCCGCCAACGAGCTCAGTTTCACATTCCGGCAAGTCGAATGGCGCGCGATTGGTTTCGGCAAAAGCACAGATAAGGAAGATCAGAAATCCCAATGGCTGGTAAAAGATGTTCCAGTGAAATCCTTGTTGCTGACGTACAATCTCACTCATGCTGAGCGATCCGGTCATCATAACAATGGCGATGATGGCGAGGCTCATTGCCAGTTCGTAGCTGATCATTTGAGAAGAAGCTCTTACTGCGCCAAGCAATGCGTACTTATTGTTCGACGCCCATCCTCCGATCATAATGCCATAAACTCCAATGGAAAGGATTGCAAAAACATAAAGTATGCCGATATTGATGTCGGCAACCTGCAACGAATATTTCACACCGCTAATTTCAATGTCCGGTCCCCAGGGGATCACAGCGCTGGTGAGTAGCGCAATGAACATGGTGAGCGACGGACCGAGAATATAAAGAAATTTATCCGCAGAAATAGGCATGAACTCTTCCTTGAAGAAGAGCTTGATTCCGTCGGACAAAGGTTGCAGCAAACCCCATGGACCGGCGCGGTTTGGCCCGTGGCGATCCTGGAACCAACCTGCCACTTTCCTTTCAATCAGTGTGGAATACATGGCAACAACCAGGCTCAGGATGAGGATAAAGGCGGCAAGCAGGACTTTGTAGATTATAATTGTCACCATTTGATTATTATATTCAATTTTCACATTTGATCCGGCGATAACATCTTTTCTTCAATCGGACTAATCACCGAAGGTTTCTCCATTTTTTCATAATGATTTGCTGAAATTACCGATTTCTTTCTGATATGTCTTGGTCCTTCGATAATCCAATCGGAAAGGTCTTTCTTTTCGAATCGGCATTCGTTGCAGATAAACTCTTCAAGTTCGCCAAATTCATCTTTACGACCGGTTATGCGGTAAATCTCATTGCCTGACGTCCATGCAGCCACTTTCCCGGAACATCTGGGGCATTCGCGGTGGGCATCCATAGGTTTGAGGAACCACACGCGGCTTTTGAACCGGAATGTTTTATCGCTAAGCGCTCCAACAGGACAAACATCAATCATATTTCCCGAAAAATCATTGGCAATCGAATTATTTATGAATGTCCCGATTTCAGAGACGTCGCCGCGGTATAAAACACCGTGCAGCCGCTGATCGGTGAGTTGGTTGGCGGTATAAACACAACGATAGCAAAGAATGCAGCGATTCATGTGCAGTTTAATATATTCCCCGACATCAGTCATCGGAAATTCCCGGCGATCCTCCACAGTGGCAGTCTCCTCCATCCCAAAACCGAAACTGAGATCCTGCAAATCGCATTCGCCAGCCTGATCGCAAACCGGGCAATCGAGGGGATGGTTCAGCAACAGGAATTCAACAATTCCCTTTCTTGCATCAATCACCTCCGGCGAAGTCAGGTTCTGAACCACCATTCCATCCTGAACAGGGGTACTGCACGAAGCTACCAGTTTGGGCATCGGCCGTGGATCCTTCGTACAGGACTGAGCGACCTTCACCAAACATGTCCGGCATTTCCCACCTGTACCTTTCAGTTTGGAATAGTAGCACATTGCCGGCGGAACAACTTTTCCTCCGATTTTACGCGCCGCCTGAAGGATGGTGTAGCCTTCGGGAACTTCTACGGTTATGTTATCTATGGTTATTTTGGGCATAATTGGACAAGTGGACTTTTTCTAACACGCATTCCGTTTGATGACTACCTCCCATCCGCCAACAAGATTGTAATGATTTTTAAACACATAGGATGGGATTTTTAGTAAATGGGAAATTAATGTCCTTATAGGATGATCTCTAAAAGAGGATTCAACTATTGAAGTACAGGATTTTTTCAAATAAAAACACGAAGTAAGATGAAGAGTCTTTAGAATAGAGTTCCAAAACGAATTACCCATATCAAATAAATGAGCAGGATAGGGAAGGTCAATTGTAATACCAACTTTAGACAATGCGTTAAAAATCGGATATACGTATGGAGTTCGGGCATAAAACAACCCATTCTCCTCAAGAAAATTTAATAAAACAGATAAAGTTTGATTTGGATTTTTTACATGTTCAAGAATGGCGCTGGCAATAACAATATCAAATTTTTTGCCGGTAGGAATAGATTCTAACGATGTTAAATTACTTTTTACTATTTTATAAGATGTGCCTTCCACACTCCTCCCCACATTATAATCAACATTGCTGATACTCACTTGTTGGGCAAGTTTTGAGGTCAATAAATGGTTTGCAAAAAGTTGAGAAACACTTCCGTCGCCTCCTCCGAAATCCAGAATAGAAAATGTACTTTTTGATCGCAGTTTTCCAAACTGTTTGATCAAATGTTTTACCAGCAAGTGTGGAGAAATGGTGGTATGTTGGTCATCTTTTCCATAGTACCCTTTGTAAAACTCCCTTAAAAAAGTTTCAGTGGGTTGACGGTCTATATACCCAATGTGACATTGCTTGCAACTCATTGCTGTTATTTCGGGAGTTGTTATAACAGAGCAGACGAATCTTGTCTCCTTTGATTTACAAAAAGGACATTCTTTAAACATTTCATCAATCTCAAATAGTTCCGGTATGATCTGTCTGTGTTTTTTCCTATGAACTGCAACTTGCATAGCACATTAGAAGTTTTAATTAAAATATTGAGCAATCTTTAAGGTTAATTATATTATTATAATTCATTACATGCTCCTCAAATTCATTACGGAAGTGTCTGATTGCGCTGGCAACGGGCCAGGCTGCTGCGTCGCCTAGGGGGCATATCGTATTTCCTTCGATATTCTTAGAAATCCTCACCAGCAGGTCAATGTCGCTCATCTTTCCCTTGCCATGTTCAATGCGGTAGAGAATCTTCTCCATCCATCCGGTTCCTTCGCGACAGGGCGAGCATTGTCCACAGGATTCATGATGGTAAAAACGGGTAAGATTCCAGGTATTTCTTACAATGCAGGCATCCTCGTCTAACACAATAAAACCGCCGGAGCCCAGCATGGTTCCACTTGCAAAGTCGCCATCGGCAAGCGATTCGTAGGTCATCAGTCGGCGCTCGCCTTTTGCGGTATTCAGTATAAGGTCGGCTGGCAAAATGGGAACTGAAGATCCTCCGGGGATAACAGCTTTAAGATATTTACCGCCTGATATTCCACCGCAATATTCATCGGAATAGATGAAATCCTCAACCGGAAGTCCCATCTCGATTTCATACACGCCGGGGTTATTGATATTTCCACAGGCTGAGATTAATTTGGTCCCGGTACTCTTGCCTTTTCCGATCTTGGAGTAAGCCTCTCCTCCCATATTAATGATGGTACCAACAGTGGCGAGTGTTTCCACATTATTTACCACTGTGGGGCAGCCATAAAGTCCTTTGAAGGCGGGAAATGGCGGTTTGATGCGAGGATTTCCACGCTTTCCTTCGAGTGATTCAAGCAAAGCTGTTTCTTCGCCACAGATGTATGCTCCGCCGCCGGGATGAACATAGATATTCAATGAAAACGGGGATCCCAGAATTCTTTCCCCGAGAAAACCGTGTTGACGAGCTTCTTTGATGGCTTTTTCAAGAATCCCGACGAGATACTTAAACTCTCCCCGGATATAGATAAAACAAGTATTTGCACCCAGCGCATAAGAGGAGATAATGAGCCCTTCGATGAGCAGGTGCGGCAGGCGATCCATCAGGAAGCGATCCTTGAAAGTGCCGGGTTCGCTTTCATCGGCATTGCAAACAAGATACCGTGGCTTGTCCGATTTCCGGTCGAGAAAACTCCACTTCAGCCCGGTTGGAAAACCAGCGCCTCCTCTTCCGCGCAAACCCGACCGCGTCACCTCGGCGCCGACTTCACTGGCAGTCATGCTTGTTAATGCCTTCTCAACTGCTGAATATCCACCCAAAGCGCGATAAACATCAAAACCCCCGACGCCCGGAACGGCTATGTTTTCTAACAGAATTGTTCTACCCATTTTGAATCATGAGGTTTATCCTTGTTTGCCAACGCCCGCATCTCCTCCAGCAGGCGGTCAACGCGCGACGGGGTTAGTTTTTCATAATATTCGGTATTTACCTGCATCACCGGACCGGCGCCACAAGCTCCGAGACATTCTACCTCTTTCAGAGTGAAAAGTCCGTCGGGCGTCGTTTCACCCGAATTAATCCCCAGCGTCTGCTTCAGATAATTCCTAATCTTATCGCCTCCGGCTAACGAGCAAGGTCCGGTGCGACAAACTTCCAACACATATTTTCCCACTTTTTCGAGATAAAACATTGAATAAAAGGTAGCCACTTCGTAAACTTCAATTGGTTGAATTTCGAGCAAGGTGGCAACATAATCCATGATGTCAACAGTCAGATATCCTCCAAATTCTTCCTGCGCGATATGCAACAATGGAATCAACGCCGATTTTTTCTGTTCCTGCGGATACCGGATAATCAGTTGGTGCACTTTGTTCAGTGTCTCCGGTTTAAACGCGACAGTTTTGCCTTCGCCGGAGAATTGGGGGTGGTTTATCGTATTAAATGACATGCCTGCAGGATATTTTCACCAAGTGTTTAATGTTTAGAATTTAGCAAATATAGCTAATATTCATTTCTTCATTCAT
>JBAXRP010000287.1:0-5347 GCA_037131145.1 Bacteroidota bacterium | reverse complement strand
TCCAAACCCTTTCAACAAATACGGATCCGTTAGCGGAACCCGTCTATAAGCATCCGCCGGACAATTCCGGGCGATGGCGCATTCATTGCAATTGTCGCAAATATGATGCTGCACCTGGAGTTGGAGAGAGCCGTTTCCGAAAGCGCCACAACCTTTTACGCATTTCCCGCAGCCGATACAAAGCGCTTCATCAATGGTATATTCGTAAAACGGATCTTCCACGAAGGTGCGTTTTATGGCGCTGGTGGGGCATAACTGTTTCTCGCCTCCGGTATCGAGAGTTTTTGTGCCGGGTTTGAAATAGCCGCTGCAAAGGTTGCAATAGCCGCACATAGAATAGGCATGAGTACATTTCACTGCCGACGGGGTTTTCACACATTCGGTGGCGCACCTTCCGCACTGGATGCACTTTGCCGGATCGAGTTGCCATACAGTTGGTCCCGACTTGCGGTTTTTCCCGAAAAGCGATCCTTCGCGACTAAAGAGCAGATCGCCGGTTACAATTGCCATCCCTCCCAGAATAGCGCCGCGGACCGCCATAAAGATGAATTTTCTTCGGCTTTGCTTATCCATAACTCAGTTTTTTTTATTGGGTAAAAAAACGCGGATCATGTTTCGCGAAGGATCCAGAACCAGTATGCCGCCATTCAAACCAGCCGCCAGATCAAGTCCCCGGGTTCCTTCATCAAAGGATTCCGGACCTGCCACCAGAGATTGGAAAACACCTTCAGGCGAATAGACCTTCACACGCTCGATTCCCTTTTCACTCGTTACAAACGAACCGTTGCGAAGAAAGGTAAAATGGGAAGGATTGCAGCAGCCGGTAAATCCTTCCACCGCCATTGAGGTTTCGCCCCAGGAGCTTAGCAGTGAGCCGTCGGGGCCATATTTTTCCAGTTTATGATGACCGGTATTCGCAACCCATAGATCGCCTGCCGGACTTATTGCCAAATCGAAATATGGGCTTGGAACGATAAATCCGGGAATTTTGAGCGCCGGATCCTTTTCGCCAATTCTCGCTAATAATTTTCCATCCCGGTTATACTGATAAACAATCTTTTTACCGGCGTCGGCTAAGTAAATCAAAGCCGGCGTTGCAGCCACGCCGGTTATTACCGAAGCTGTGTCGGCTGCGGGCCATGCGGCTATCAAAACTCCGGCAGGACTCCAAAGTTCCAGATGATCTTCCATTCCAATGGCAAGGTTGCCGTCGGGCATGTATGTGAGGCAGGTTGCATTTCCCGGTATTGTAAACCGGTTAAGAATGTGACCCGACCCATCGAGAATTTCCACGCCGCCTCTTCCGGCAATATATATTCTGCCATCAGGTCCGGTGGCAAGGGAAGTAATTTCAGGGAGAGTCGGCTTCAATGAAACAGCCTCAGTGTAATCAGGTATAGAATCGGCGTCGCGAAGCGCTTTCATTCCATAATCAAAAGGATTTTTCTGCGGTTCGGGATTGCCTGTGAAAAGGTCGCCGATCATCCACGCAATTAAGGCGAAGAATAGCGCTATGGCAAGGATCAGGGTAATCTTCTTTTTCATTTTTTCCGAATGTCAATACATACCAGTTGTTTTGAATCGCGCGCCAGCAGATAACCGCCGGTGATTGCGAGTGGACCCCACGCATCCTGACCATCGAGAATCTTTGCCTTATCCAGCGTTGTAAATGAAGAAGCTGTGGCGCGTGCAATAGTCATCTCTCCATCGTCGTTCAGAATGAAGAACTTTCCGTCGGCAATCAGATAAGGTCCCAATCCAAAACGTTCATTTTTTCCGCTTGTTGCAAGGATATTCTTTCCGTCCACCGGCGAAACGGATACAAACTGATTTCGCGCTCCGCCGGCGTCCTTTGGCAGAATTGCATAAACCGTTCCTTTATAAAAAACCGGAGTTTGCTGTTCCGAAGCAATGCCCTCCTGTGGACGGAACTGCTGAAGCATTTTCACCGACCAGGCGCCTCCCTGATGTTTCACCTGGATCATTGCCGATCCGGCGCCATAGCCGGCTGTAAGAAGGATACGTCCGTCGTCAAGCGCAACTGGAGAAGGAGCCACAACCGCAGGCGAAAATTCTCCGGTTTCCCAAAGTAATTTTCCGGTATCGTCGCCGGAAGCAGAAACGCCGAAAATACCGCCGATAGCGAAATAGACATACATTTTTTTACCGTTGATGGAGATCTTTATCACCGAAGCATGCGACATTTTCCATTGTTTGGGATTAGGCGTTTCCCAGAATGGTTTCCCGGTTTTGCAATCAATTGCAATCATCAGCGCTTTTCCTCCGGGAGCGAGAATCAGAGTATCGCCTTCGAGAAGCGGGCACTGCCCGGTGTACCAGAACGGAACTTCGGCTTCGTATTGTTTCACCATATCGAGACCCCATTTCAAATCGCCGGCGATACGGTCAACGCACATCACCTGGCATTTGGGACCAATGGTGACGGCATATTTTGAGTTGACTGCCGGGATGGTTCGCGATAGTCCGTGGTTACGCTTCAGATGAACTTTATACTCCCTTCGCCAGAGTTCTTTCCCGCTGATCAGGGAGAAGCATCGCAGCGCGTCAGTTCGTTTTTTTTCATCATAATCGAGAAGGTAAACCCTTCCTCCGAAAATAGCGGGACCTGCGTGACCTTCGCCCAATTCCACCCTCCAGCGGATGCGTTCTTTAATATTGCCAAATTTTTCCGTCAAAGGAATCGTTTCTTTACTGATATTGTCGAGCTCGCCTCCGCGAAAACGGGGCCAGCCTCGACCCGGAATCTCTTCTGTGGTTCCAAAAAAAGTAAATGTTTCGCCAATTTTCACATCCTGCACCTTTATTTTCCGATCAGAACCATGCTTATCCATTCCGGGAACCGAGATCGCGATGGATTGAACCGGATTATGAAACAGCCACCAGGATACTACACTGATTCCGATCAGGAGGGAGAGGAAAAGGGGGAGGAGAAAAATCTTTTGTGGCTTCATTTAAGCGTCAGGATCAGGATTTTCAGGATTTTCAGGATTTGAGGATTTTAAGGATTTGGGGGATTTGGTAAATTTTCTATATTTTTCGGTTGATACTTTTTATTAAAGACTTTATTAAACTGAAGGCTTGTTGCGCCAAAATTGATGAGAAGTCCAATGGGGAAATCATAGGCGACTACATAGTTTTTTGCCTGCGCCAGGTGGACATTTTCAAGATTAATCACTGCTTTCAATTCAACAATAATACAACCTTCAACAATGAAATCAGCCCTTCGCGTTCCAACATCAATACCGTCGTAGTAAATTTTTTGCGACACTTCTCTCCTGTATTTTAAACTGGCTCTTCCCAGTTCAATTGCCATACACCGCTGATAAATTTTCTCCTGAAAACCATTCCCCAGCGTATTATGCACCTTCATTGCACAACCATTTACCTTGTATGTAATTTGATCCAGAGTCATATCAGTGATTTTTCTTTTATAATACATTTATCCTGAAAATTCTCTTATTCTCCTATTTTGTAAATCCTCTCATCCTGTAAATCCCCCAATCCTACAAATCCTAATTCAGACCATTTTGTACACCACAACTACATCTCCGTGCCTCACAATTAGTAATCCATTGTAAATAGTCGGATGCGCCCAGAAAGGTCCCTTCCCGAGTGTTACTTTCAGACTGCTCACCAAATCGAACTTCTCGGGTGTGGCACGGACCAAACCAAGGTTGCCGTTTTTTTCATCGAAGCAATATAGCATATTCCCGGCGGCAATGATGGCGCCTTTGGTGAACCATTTGGTTTCATACATTGTTTTTCCGGTTTTCCAGTCGAGGCAGCACCAGTTTCCTTTGCTGTTGTCGATCCAGTTTGAACCATAGATGTAATCGCCCACCTTCACTACACCGCCATGATGACAATCGAGCGTTGTATCAACCCAAACCTGAGTGATTGCGTCGCCGGTTTCGGAGAGCCGGAACATTGAGCCTGCATGGTCATATCCACCGGTAATGTAAATCATTCCGTTGTCGTACAACGGCGTATTGGTGTTTGTTCTCGGCGCGCCTGGCCAAATCTGTAGCCCTTTTTCGGGCAACAGTGAGGCAAAGTCGTATTTCCAGAGGATCTTCCCTGTTGAGGCGTCAACGCCGAAAAACCATCTTTCCGTAAGAGTGACAATGATCTCCTTTCCTCCGTATTTAATCAACCTTGGCGATACATAAGCAGTAGTATCCATGAGGCTTTCCGACATCCAGATGGTTTTCCCGGTCATTTTATCCAGCGCTGCCATTGTTGTTTTATTTCCGGCAGGAGTATAGATGATCTTATCGCCATAAATCAGCGGGGATTCGCAAACGCCCCAGGTTCCGTAAACGCCATCGAAAGTTTTGATTCCGTCGATGGACCATAGAATCTTACCGCCGGCGGTTTCAATGCAGGCGATGATTCCGCCGCCGCTTATTGCATAAACACGATCGCCATCAACCGTGGGGGTGGTGCGCGTTTCGGGGAAAGGTCCGTTCCAGGCGTCGCCGACGGGCGTTTGCCAAAGAATTTTGCCATCCATTGAAAGACAGGACATCACATCCATTTTTTCCTTCATTCCAGTTACAAATATGTTTTTCCCATCGGAAACGGCTGAAGAATAACCTTTGCCTATGCCTTCGGCGCTCCACAACATTGCGGGTCCATCGGCTGGCCATTGCTCAGGAAGATTGTTTCCGGGAAAGATTCCGTTGCGTTCGGGACCGCGCCATTGTGCTGTGATTTGGGCGGTGGCATGAAGGGCGACAAGCATGAAGATAATAGCAGTGAGATTTTTCATAAATTGTAGATGTATTAGCTAAACCATAAAAAAATATTCCTTATTCTATTTCAATACATGGAATAAATCCATATTTATAAATTTGAGGCAGGAGTTTATCGCGTAATATTTCATGCTTGTCCTTTAGGATTTTGAATAGATCCCGTCCTAAATTTTGGTCTTGTAAAACTTTTTTTATTTGCCAAAAACCTGCGTCCCACGTTTGTATTTTATACAAGTTTGTGCGTAATTGATTCAAATTTTTAAAATAAAATTTGTATAACTCTTTACCGGCTTTTATCAAATCTATGGCTTCAATACTAAGTTCCTGTTCTGTTAACCATATAGCTATAAATCTATCTTGAGATGATGCAAGCGAAACGGAAAAATCACTATCAGTGATTTCCCAGGTTTTGAGTTCAGCTATAGAAATTGGAAAAAAATGATTGTTGATATGATAAATTATTCCTTCATATTTCACATCTTTCATGGCCGCAGTTTGGTTTGAGGTGCTAAATATGCTCCAAACTGTGCAATCGTTTATAAATTCCCGCGAAAGATCTTTTTGTGGTCTTA
>JBAXRP010000286.1:0-5355 GCA_037131145.1 Bacteroidota bacterium | reverse complement strand
CAGTAATGTCATAGCCGAGTAGTACTAATTACCCGTAAGCTTTCTTCTATGACAAGCTTTTAATTAATTGTTGTATTTTCTTTCTCTATATGTCGTATGATATCGACTAACGTCTGGATTATTCCAGTTAGTCTTAAGATCTTACGGTGACTATAGCAGTGGTGTTCACCTCTTCCCTTTCCGAACAGAGTCGTTAAGCCCACTTGCGCAGATGGTACTGCAGTTTTTGTGGGAGAGTATGTCGTTGCCGATCTTTTTTTAACCCAGCCTAACAACTGGGTTTTTTTTTGCTATTTCTCTCCTGCAAATCTGTTCCAGATATATTGTCGCCTCCCGGCGATTCTCTCCTTACAGTTTATCTATTCCCAAGAACAACAAAAATCATGTCTCTGTCCTTATTTTGGATGTTCATCATCATCCTAATAAAAGATTGGGACGGAAATACAAAATAAAATATTTCTTTGACGGTGTTAAAGTAAAAGAATTATCATGATATATTTATCCCATGTTATGACTCTTTTAATCTAGTTTTTATGCTTCCTGCACGGTTTTATATGCCTGATCATTCTAATCCTGATATCATACTTTCCGTCCCGCGTTTGGCATCCCTGGTACTAATCTTGTTTATTTTCCTGTTGTAAACGATTTATTTTCATCCACCAAAACAGATAGCTTGCTAAGCCTCCTCAAAACGGCTAGTGGCGAGCAAAGATTCCTGGCACTAAAGTCTCTTTATAAACTCTACAAATCAACCCAACCTTCAAAAAGCGTATCCTTTGCCAGGGTGTCTGAATCCGGGCTTTTTTGAAAAATGCTCTTCCTTTTCCGAACAGAGTCGTTAAGCCACTTGCGCAGATGGTACTGTAGTTTTTGTGGGAGAGTATGTCGTTGCCGATATTTTTAAAACCCAGCTCTGTTCTGGTTTTTTTTTGCCATTCACTTTTCCCTGATACCCTTATTTTTGTTACTTTTATGGCAAATTTCTATCCACTGGATGTTCCCTGTTAATCTACGTTTTCTTTTCATACAAATACTGGTAATTTTCTGCTTCTTCAATGTGGTTGGATACTCTCAGTCATCTGATACTTCTTCAATCAGAATAGATACCGTGAGAAGCAAAAGTATTCGCCAAAAATCGTCATCGAAAAAATCAGATTCCTTAGCTTTATCTTTTGAAACTGAAGCCACTTCCCAGAGTAAACTACGCAAGGATTCATTATTCAAACATCGTGACTCCACAAGGGTTTCCTACTTCCATAGTAACTTTGAAAAACTTGGAAAACTCATACTAATTACAAATGATACTGCAATCGAAGGATTCCAAAATTATGATCCTCTCTTTCATAATAATTCCTTTTTTTGCACATTGGGTAATATTGGACAGAATTACAGGACATTGACGCCAGTACCATGGCTTACAAATAGCGGTTTCGACTATGGAATTCATAGCTTCGATGCTTATCTATATCAAAATGACAGCGTTAAATATTATAAGGTTGATAAAACCTATACTGAATTGACATATATCCAGGGCGCGAAAAAAGAACAGAACTTTCATGCAATTTTCAGCAGAAATTTATACAGAAGCCTTAACCTTGGGTTCGATCTTCGTGTTACGAATGCTCCAGGCGCGTACAGCAGACAAAGAACAAACCATATTAATTTTGTTTTGACTTCGCAATTCTTTACGAAAAATAAACGCTATGGCGTCATTGCCAATTTTACAATTAACCGTATTCGTAATTATGAAAACGGAGGGATCAAATCCGATAGCCTTTTTGTAAATAATATTGAAACCAACAGACTCGTGATCCCTGTAAACTTGCTTTCTGCCGAAAATAGAATCAGAGAAGTTGGATTTTTTATGAAACATTATTTCGATCTTACCAGACACCAATCTAATTCTAAAGATACAGTTTCAGGAAATTCTCCAGGTTTTGACCTTGGTCGCTTGTCATACTCTTTTCAATATAACCGACAAATTCAGAATTTCATTGACAATCAACCTGATAGCGGTTTCTTTCCCCCTCCTGTACTCGATTCTGTAATATCATTTGATTCAGTTACTATAAAACAAATCACCAACATTCTGACATGGTCAAACCCGAGTTTTAAAATCGGCATGAAACCAAGGATTTTTCAAATTGAAGCCGGTATTAAACAGCAATACACAGAGGTTGATCTGTATGGCGTCCGAAACTCTTTCCACCAATACATCCCGCAGGCGGGGATTAGTTTCACACCTTTCGAAAGTCTCAAATTATTTGCTACCGGCGATTATGTTGTTGGCGATTACAACGAAGGAGATTTTCATTTACAGGCAAAACTTATCTCTATACTTGGAAAAGCTAAAAAAAATGGCGGAATTATTTCCATCACAGGTTGCATTTTATCTCAGCAACCCGGATGGTTTTATGCACATTACTTAGGAAATAATTTTCAATGGGATACCACCTGGCAAAAACAAAGTCTTATATCTACAGGCTTTTCGTATTCTCTGAAGTATTTTGAAACAGGATTTGACATCAGTCGTATCAAAAATTTTATTTATCTTGATTCTACCAGCAAACCCCGTCAACTTACACAGGAATTCGGACATTTTAGAGTTTATTTTAACACAAACGCCGATCTCTGGCAGTTTAAACTGAAAATGCGGTTAATTTATCAGACAGTGCAAGGTACGACTGTTTTGAGGCTTCCTGTTTTTATGGGAAATGTAACGATATATTATACGCAACCACTGTTTCATGGAGCTGCAACTCTCCAGCCCGGTTTGAATTTTTTCTATAACACATCATATTATGCTGACAACTATAATCCTGCTATAAGGTCATTTTACATACAGGATAACAAAGAGATTGGGAATTATTTATACATGGATTTCTTTATTAATATGAAAATTCAACGTGCCCGATTTTTTGTAACCTATACTCATTTTAACGCTGGTTTTATGGGACGTGATTACTATACAACTCCTGATTATCCGATGCCTGATGGCGCATTCAAATTCGGAATAGCCTGGCGTTTTCATGATTGAAGATTTTTACAAAATTTACAAAAGTATTTTTTTCGTTTGAAAAAAATATTCCCGGAACCTGAATTGTTTTTTTATTTGAATCAATTGTTTACATGGAATACAGATCGTTTGGCAAGACTGGGATTACTGTTTCAGTATTAGGATTTGGCGCTGGTCATACAGGCGATCCAAATCAGGATGAGAGAATTGTTGAAAGAATGATAAACGATCTGCCGGAACTTGGGATAAACCTCATTGATACTGCAAGATCATACGGAGAATCTGAATACAGAATTGGGAAATTTTTGTCTCATCGGAGGAGTGAATTTATTTTATCAACAAAAGTCGGATATACCTATCAAGACAAACCCGATTGGAGTTATGAAGCAACATTGGGCACGGTTGAGGAATCGCTAATTCGATTGAAAACCGATTATATTGATATTGTTCACCTTCATTCCTGTGAAAAATGGGTATTGGAGCGTGGTGAGGCTATACTGGCGCTTGAAAAAGCGAGAGAGCAGGGAAAAATACGCGTGATAGCTTACTCGGGCGAAAATGACGCTCTTGCTTATGCCATTGAAAGCAAAAGATTTGGAAGTATTCAATGTTCGGTAAATCTATTTGATCAAAAGTGTCTGGAATGGGCTTTACCGGAAGCATCGGCTTTGGGTATGGGAATTATTGCAAAACGTCCTATCGGAAATGCCGTCTGGAGTTATCACTCCCGCCCTGATGGTCATGGACATGCAGCTTATTATGACCGGTTTCACAAAATGAAACCTGATGCGCACGGACTTTCCTGGAATGAACTGGCGCTAAGGTTTTCAGCTTTTACACCAAATGTTTCATCCATTATTACCGGAACATCCAGTATTGAACATTTAAAAGAAAATATTAGCTTTCTTGAGAAAGGCGAGCTTCCTTTATCGTTGATCGCTCAGATCCGAAATTCCTTTACAGATGTTGGTATCAATTGGGAAGGGCTTATCTGATATTGTAATGATTACCTTAATGAGATATTGAGTATTCCTTCCATCTCCTGCTGTATATTCGCGGCTTCCATCCTGGCTTTATGATCGAAATCAATGCCTGGCGACGCATAAATGATATTCCTTGACGAATTGACTATCAAGCCACAATCCTTAGTCAGCCCATATTTTGCAACATCCTGTAAACTGCCTCCCTGAGCGCCGACGCCTGGAACCAGTAGAAAATGGCTTGGAACAATTTTTCTGATATCGCTAAGCATTTCAGACTGTGTGGCGCCAACAACATACATCATATTTTCAGGGGTTCCCCAAAGCTTCGATTTTAATAAAACCTCCTCGAAAAGTCTGTGATCTGCGTCTTTAAAAAACTGAAAATCAGCGGCGCCTTTGTTGGATGTTAAAGCCAGCACAATGATCCATTTGCCGGGGTAGGAGAGGAAGGGCTTTACAGAATCTTCACCCATGTAAGGCGCGACAGTAACAGCGTCGAAATTCATTCCTGAAGCGGCAGGTTCAAACATGGCTTTGGCATACTGCTGCGAAGTATTGCCAATATCCCCTCGTTTGGCGTCGGCAATGGTGAATACCTGGTCAGCATATTTTTCATTGATAAAACTAATTGTTCTGGTTAAACTGTTCCAACCCTTTGTTCCGTAACATTCATAAAATGCGAAATTTGGTTTGTATGCAATTGCCAGATCATGAGTGGCGTCAATGATGGCTTTATTAAATTCAAAAATCGGATCTTCTTTTTCCAGTAAATGTTGGGGAATCTTCGACAAATCAGAATCCAATCCAATACAGAGAAATGTCTTTTTTGTGAAAATAAGTTTAACAAGCGCGCTACGATTCATCAATAATTTTGTAATTTGGAGTTCGGAATTTGGAATTTGGAATTTGGAATTTGGAATTTTTCGCTATTTAATTGCTACCAGCTTCCTTGAGCCTTTCCGCATTCTCCGCCAGTTGTAATCCGTCAATCAGAGGTTGGACTTCTCCATCAAGCACAACAGGAAGATTGTACATGGTCATGTTGATACGGTGATCGGTAACGCGGCTTTGGGGGTAATTGTAAGTGCGGATTTTCGCCGAGCGGTCGCCGGTTGAGACCATTGTTTTCCGTTTTTTCGAAATCTCATCAAGGTATTTTTGATGCTCCAGTTCATACAACCTGGTACGGAGTACCTTCATCGCTTTCTCGAAATTCTTGATCTGTGATTTTTCATCCTGACAGGAAACTACGATCCCGGAAGGAATATGAGTCAGCCTGATTGCCGAATATGTAGTATTCACCGATTGTCCGCCAGGTCCTGATGAGCAGAAAGTATCTTTACGCACATCCGACTG
>JBAXRP010000285.1:0-5384 GCA_037131145.1 Bacteroidota bacterium | reverse complement strand
AGAGCAATTGCCAGAATCGATCCCAAAGACATGAAGCTGATTGGATTAGAGAGTGGCGACGTGATTGTAATTGAAGGAAAGCGGGCAACTCCGGTAAAAATCATGCCATGTTACCCCGAAGACCGGGGTAAAAGTATTATTCAGATTGACGGTATCACCAGAGAAAATGCCCAGGCTGGGATTGATGAAAAAGTGAAGGTCATTAAAACTGCCTGCCGTCAGGCTGCCAAAATAAAACTCAAACCCGAAACAAAATCCGGTTCATTAAAAGCTGATGACGCCAAATACATCGGTTCGCTCATCAATGGTTTGCCTGTGACAAAAGGCGATAAAGTCAGAGCCAACCTGTTTGGATCGCGCTCGGTTGATTATACTGTAACCGCAGTCAGTCCTGATGGAGTGGTTCTGATTCATCCAAATACCATTTTTCAGCTTGAACTGGCAAAGCAGGATGGGGAACCCAAAAGCAAGGTTTCTTATGAAGACATTGGGGGCTTGGGCAACCAGGTGCAGCGCATCCGGGAGATGATTGAACTCCCATTGAAATATCCGGAAATTTTTGAACGACTTGGCGTGCAGCCACCCAAGGGCGTTTTTCTATATGGTCCTCCGGGAACCGGAAAAACCCTCATCGTCAGGGCCGTGGCTCATGAAACCTCTGCCTATTTCATCAATATTTCCGGTCCGGAAATCATGGGAAAGTTTTATGGAGAGAGCGAAGGACGAATAAGGAAAATTTTTGAAGAAGCCCAGCAACATGCACCCGCCATCATTTTTATTGATGAAATTGACGCCATTGCGCCTAAACGGGAAGATATGGGCGGTGAAAAGCAAGTGGAGAAACGAGTTGTCGCCCAACTGCTGTCGCTCATGGACGGGCTGGAGTCAAGAGGGAAGGTTATTGTAATCGGAGCAACCAACATTCCAAATTCCATTGATCCGGCTCTAAGAAGACCTGGTCGTTTCGACCGCGAAATTTCCATTTCAATTCCCGATAAAAAGGGCAGACTCGAAATACTTCTTATCCATACCAGAGGCATTCCCCTGTCCATGGATGTGGAAATGGAAAAACTCGCAGAAATTACTCATGGTTTTGTAGGCGCCGATCTCGAGGCATTAGCTCGTGAAGCCGCAATGACAGCTCTTCGGAAAATTCTTCCGCAAATTGATTTCGAGATGTCCGAAATCCCTTACGAACTGTTAATGTCGCTTGAAGTTACTATGGATAATTTCATGGATGCGATGAAAGAAGTGGAACCATCGGCAATAAGGGAAGTTTTTGTGGAAGTGCCCGATGTGAAATGGGATGATGTTGGAGGCCTTGAAGATATAAAAGAGGCTTTAAAGGAAACGGTGGAATGGCCATTGAAATATGCTGACCTGTTCAAAAAAGCCGATACTAAACCACCCAAAGGAATTATCCTTCACGGGAAACCCGGAACCGGAAAAACATATCTTGCAAAAGCTCTGGCAAGCGAGAGCGGCGTTAATTTTATTTCAGTAAAAGGACCCCAGATTCTGAGCCGATATATTGGGGAATCGGAGAAAGGGGTTAGAGAACTCTTCAGAATGGCAAAACAGGCTTCGCCATGCATCTTGTTTCTGGATGAAATTGACAGCCTTACACCACGTCGTAGCAACGACAGCTCGGGCTCAGGAGTTATCGAAAGGGTGATCGGACAGTTTCTTTCTGAAATGGATGGCATTGAAGATATGAAAGGCGTGATAGTGCTGGCTGCAACCAACAGGATTGATTTAATAGACCCTGCATTGCTTAGAAGCGGCAGGTTCGATTTGATATTTGAATTACCATTACCGGATGTTAAAACAAGAGAAAAAATATTCAGCATACATACGCGGAAAAAACCACTCGGTAAAAAGGTAAACCTAAACAAACTGGCGATGAAAACAGAAAATATGACCGGTTCCGATATCGAATTTATCTGTAGGAAAGCGGCAATGCTCGCCATCCGTCAATTAATTGAAAAAATTCGTGGCACATCAGAAGAAGTAACCGGAGATATCTGCATCCTTGACAGCCACTTTGAAGAGGCAATCCAACTGGTTTTTATGCAAAATGCAACGAAAAAATAAACCCATAAACTTAAAGAATGTCATCAAAAGGAATATATATATACGGCATTGTGCCGAATTTCTATGGAGCGCCGCACTTTCAATCACTTGAAAACTCTGGCGTCTATGCCATTTCATATCAGAAAATTTCCGCTATTGTTTCCGACAGGGAAACTGCCTATCTCGATTTTTTGGATAGGGAATCGCTTGCACATATTTTAGTTCATCATCAAAAAACGATTGAAGATATTATGGCGAAAGGCTTCAGCATGATCCTCCCAATGAAGCTCGGAACCATTGTACAGTCCAAAGAAGAGGTATTAAACATACTTGCCACAGGTCATGATTTAATGATTTCTACGCTGAAGAAAATTGAATACCTTACAGAAATTGACCTTGCAGTGACGTGGGCAGATTTTCCCGGCGCTATCAAAGAGATTGCTGGCAATCCCGATATTATCAGGTTAAAAGATCAATTATTGCAAAGTGGAGTTGCTTTAACTCAGGTGGATCAGGTAAAGATTGGTATGCTTCTGAAAGAAAAACTGGTTGAAAAAAATAAAGCTGCTGAATTAAAAATTCTCGAAGCCTTTTCAACTATCAGTCTCGATATCAAAATTCATGATGTGATGAATGACGAGATGATTACCAATTCAGCAGCGCTTATTAATAGAAATAATACTGACCAGTTTGAACGGGCAATTGAAAAACTTGATGAACAGTACAACGGAGCCTTGAATTTCAAAATCGTAGGTCCATTGCCATGTTATAGTTTTTTTACAATCGAAGTGAAGGAATTGAATGCTGAAACAGTGGAAAATGCCAGAAAAGATCTTGGCCTTGCAGAAGAAACTTCTGAAAATGAGATAAAAAAAGCATATCTTGCGAAAGCAGGATTAATGCACCCCGACAAAAGTCAAAACAACCAGGGAGGCGACGACTTTAACCGGATAAAAAATGCATATCAAACTTTACTCGAGTATTCACTTGCAGTGAGGCAAGGGTCGAATGATAATATCATCTTCCTTTCAGAAGAAAAAGTGGTTAAGAATTTAATTTTAGTAAAAATAAAAGAATAATATGCAGCGAGACGGGAAATATATTTATTGCATCATTGCATCAGATTACGATATAAACCTTGGTACAATTGGGGTAGGTGGACGGGGGGATCTTGTTTCATCAATCGGATTTGATGGTTTATCAATGGTAGTAAGCGACCATCCGATCAGCAGATTTGTTGTTAATCCTGAAAATATGCTGGCGCATCAAAAGGTGATCGAGGAAGTGATGAAAGAGTTCAGAAGCATACTTCCAATTCGGTTTGGCACCATTGCGGCAACTCCTGATGAAATAAGGAATCTCCTGAACAGGAGATACAGCGAGTTTATGGAATTGCTTAGGCAGTTCGAAAATAAAGTAGAACTCAATGTAAGAGGAACCTGGAAAAATATGGGCATGATTTACAAGGAGATAGACAAGGAGCATGTCGAACTGCGAAAAATCAGGGCAAAAATCGAAAAAATGGACGACCAGGCAACAAAAAACCTGAAAATTGCCGAAGCCGGAAAATTGGTCGAACTTGCATTGGTTGATAAGAAAACCGAAGAGGCAGAAAAAATTATCGAGGCTTTTCGAAGATCTGTCTTCGAGTATAAACACAATAAAACAAGCTCGGACGCCATGTTTATGAATACAGCCTTCCTCGTTAACAGCGGCAGGGAGGTTGAATTTGATAACATTATGACCGACCTTGGCGTAAAGTACCAGTTCCGATGCGATTTTGTTTACACCGCCCCATTGCCTATCTTTAATTTTATAGACCTGAAAATATTTCCGGAAAAATGGGAACTATAAATCGCAAATCGTAAATCGCAAATCGTAAAACATCTATATGAGCAACGAATCAGAAATTCTGAAAGAAGGAAAATATATTTATGGAATCATCAGACATTCCGGACCATTAGACTATGGTCCTATCGGGATGGGAAAACGCGCCGATCTGGTTTATGGTATCAACTACAATGGTATCACTGCCATCGTCAGTAATTCGCCAATTATAATATATGAAGCCCGCAGGGTAAACATGATCGCCCACGAAAAAGTACTTGAGGAGGTTATGAAGCAATTTACTGTTCTTCCAGTCCGGTTTTCAACTATTTCCGAACATAACGATGACTCGGGGATACTGAGTATCCTTGAAAAAGATTATAAAAAATTCGACGATTTGCTTACAAAGATGGACGGTAAAAAAGAATTGGGACTTAAAGTTCTTGCCCATGAAGCTCCCATATATGAAAATATCATTGAAAAATATGATGAAATCAGAACGCTGCGTGGAAAACTGATTAATTTGCCTGCCGACAAAACTCATTACCAACGTATGAAAATTGGTGAAATGGTTGCCGAAGCGCTTAAAAAAGAGACAGAAGCTCATAAAAACAACATTCTCTCGGCATTAACTCCTCTTGCAGAAGATGTAAAGGTGAATGATAACTACGGAGAAATGATGATCATCAATGCCGCTTTCCTTATCAAAAACAATATTGAACCTGAATTCGATAAGGCTGTTAATGATTTGGATGAAAAATTGGGCCGCTTTATGACCTTTAAATATGTTGGAACATTGCCACCTTATAATTTTGTTAATCTTGTAATTAATACCAAGGGAATTTAACATGTTTTTACTCGACGATATACTGCTTGCGCCTTTAAAAGGAGTTATTTTCATCGGAAAGAAAATTAATGATGTTATTGAAAAAGAGATGTCGGATGAAGGCTCTGTTAAAGAAAGGTTGATGGCTTTGCAGTTGAAATTTGAAATGGATGAAATTGACGAAGAAGAATACGACAGAAGAGAAGATGAATTGCTGAAACAACTGGAAACAATAAGAGAAGAAAAACAAAACAAGTAGCGAAATTGTGAAATTATTCATCCACAAAAAATATTCTTATCACAAATTGAATTTTTATCTCTAAGTTTGTCAGATAAAAAAATGGATTTGTGATTTGAATTCTGAAAAAAAATAGGAGGAAAAATATGAACGCTTTTAGATGTCCGAAATGCGGAAAATCAACTATGGGCTGGGAAAATTTTTGTGTTAATTGTGGAGAGCCATTGAATGTAGAATGTCCTGTTTGTGGGGAAATCTGGCGCTACATGTTTATCTACGATTATTGTCCCAATTGCGGCAATGATATGAAACCAGATCCCCTGGATGCTAACGAGTCATTAGAATCTGCTAATGAAATATCCACGAATGAAACTGATGAAGCCACAACCGAAATACCCCACGACAAACCGGTCGAGCCTG
>JBAXRP010000284.1:0-5468 GCA_037131145.1 Bacteroidota bacterium | reverse complement strand
AGATAAAACGTTCGAATACCAATATGGAAAGGACCTACAAACAGCTTTTCCATTATCTCGACCAACTGAACCTGCCGCATGGCTACCTTGTCCTTTTTGAACTGAAAAATTCCGAAATTCTGTCATGGGAAGAGCGGATCAAATGGACGGAATTTACATACGAATTGCAGGGGGCAAAAAAGCAGTTTTCCATCGTTGAAATGTAAAATAAAATCAGGCATTTCGCAACCTTTTTGGCGAAAGTTGTCAGACAATCAAAGTAATCGCAAAAATATGGCTAACCCTCAGCTCGCCGGTATCCGAAGGACCCGGCGATCTTTGTTTATAGGTTTCATATATTTGCCGCATAAAATGATCCAACTATTTGATTTAACACATTTTGCAGCTTCGTTCCTTCCAAATGTTAAAATTTCATAAAAATCATGTCAGAAACAAGACGTTTTTTGAGGATTGGCATTGTTTGTCCTTGTAGCGTAAATACCGGTTGAAAACTGCACAGCTCTGCCGGTTGAAAACTGCACAGCTAGAGTTTGTAAAATTAAATTGAAAATAAATAAAAGAACAGTTGATTAATGTGATTTAGATGGGAGATTATTTTACGCCCCATTTCTTAGACCAGCGAAAGTCTTTTCTTAATTAGTAATATTCAATATATTCTTGTAATTAACGAACTATCAGCACCTTGGTGACAAGTGCAAACCTGGGGAAGATGCTTCAGGTCATTAGGAAGTTACGGATGTGAATATGCGCTATTCCCTTAAAGTTCCCGGATGCCGTTTCATCCATGGTTAAAACTGTCTTTGTACAATTATCCGGAAACTCCAAGGAGTATTTCTATCCCTTTGTGAGGTCAAATCTCATCCTCTCTTACTCCATTCATTTCTGCCATCTCCTTGCTGTTTTTTCTGGCTTCCTTCCTGTTTTCAATGGCATATTCCTTCGGTGTAAGGCCTGTATAATGCTTGAAGACCCTGAAGAATGATACTGAGGAGTTGAACCCTGAGCGTGAAGAAATGGTTGTAACATCAAGGTCTGATGAACTGGCAACACAAATTTCGATGATCCGTTTTGCCTCGTTTATCCGGTAGCGGTTGATCAGGCTCCTGAAATTTTCAGAGGAATTGAGGTTGATTGCCTGGTAAATATAGGTCTTGTTGGTTCCCAGCAGGTTGAGAAGGGTTTTAACGTTTATTTCAGGATCAAGATAAAGTTTTTTCTTTTCCAAAACAGATATGATCCGTACATAGAGGTCATCCAGCAAGCCGGGATCAACATCGGCTTGTTCGCCGGAGGGGGTAGCCTCAAACACCGCCTGAGAATGTTTCGTAAAGATATCTGTTTCAGGGACCATGCTTGTTTTTAGCAGTACATTGCTTGTCATTTGCCTGTCAAGGTATTTTTCTTTACGATAGAGGGATTCACGGGAATTCCTCAACTTGATATTCTGTTTGATCAGCCCGCTGGTAAAGAGAACTGATATCACAAGCAGGAGTATCAATAACTGCACCTGCCTTGTTTTACTGTGGATATCCGACTCCTGTTTTTCAATCATCAGATTCTTTTCCTTCACTTTAAATTCCACCATCATCCGGTTTAAAAGCGCCTTCTGGTTTTCATTTAACACCTGGTTTTTTATTTTCACAAACAACTCATACCAGGCAAGCGCCTCGGCCGGCTTCGAAAGATTGCTGAAGGCCACATACATCATGCTGTCGAGTTTCACCTGCTGAACAGGGAAGGGTTCTTTTTTCAGGAGAGAATCAGCGGAGAAACCATATTTTACCGCACTGGAGAAGTCCCTCTGGTTCAGGCATCCTTCGATGAGATTACAGTAAGCCATAGCCAGAAACTGGTAACTCCCGAGCTGTTTGGCGACGTCTATCGCCAGTATGTTGTATCTCTTTGATTCCTCCTTTTTACCCATCGCCAGGTAACAGTCCGAGATGGTGCCGTAGGTCATACAGAGCAGATCAGGCTTCGTTCCATTCTGAAGGTTCCCGAGCGCTTCCTTCATGTAATACAAACAACTATCGTATTGTTTCAACTTCAAATGAACAAGCCCGATGTTGAAATAAC
Organism: Bacteroidota bacterium; assembly: GCA_037131145.1. GTDB lineage: Bacteria > Bacteroidota > Bacteroidia > Bacteroidales > FEN-979 > CAIVAT01. Next base: position 3,392 of record JBAXRP010000284.1, on the reverse strand, counting down.
CGATCGCGAAATAACCAGTATCATTCATCTTCTTGTTGATCTTGTTCGCTTCCAGGAAATATTTCAAGGCTTCGGCAGTCCGCTGATTTTGCATCAGTATGGTCGCCATTGAAACCGATGCATTACGGTATTGATGGTCATCACCGGCCCGTTTGGAATATTTCAGGAGCTTAATGGTAAAATAGATGGCGCTGTCGAGCTTTCCTAGCCTGTTAAAAGAATAGGACATCATCTTCCAGGCATCGCTGATCAGTGTTGAATCCTTTGAACCCGAAGAGAGTTTGAGCGCCTGCCTTGCGCAGATCATGGCCGAATCAAAATTGTTCAGCCTGAATTGAGCCATGCTCAGTTTATTGTAATAATAAAGCCTGCGATCATTGCCGTTGTTTCCCTTCGTCAATGTTAACTGCGCGACAATCCTGTTCGACGCCAACCGGTATTGACCCTGGTCGAACAACCTCTCCGAAATGGTATCCTGCACCTTTGTGACAGAAAACACCTGTACTGCAATTAATAAAAGAGGCAAACTCAAACTGTACCTAACCCTGTTCTTAGATATCATAAAAACCATCGTTAAGGAATTTATAGCATGACGCAAAATAAGACAATTTCAGCGCCTGTTTTCTCCCCGGCAAAATAAAATATCGATTTTGATAGTAAAATATCGATTTTGACATAAAAACCATCCCAGTTAATGAAAGAAATATCGATTTTGATTTAAACATTATCGATTTTGATTTTAACTTTAGCTGGGTTGAGGATTACATTTGTCAACGAGTTTCTGACTTATTACAATTTATTTTTATGGAACAAAACCCTATTTCCTTGGCCCCGTTCAGTTGCACTTTTTCGCCGCAACTGCCTGAGTTGTTGTTAAAACTTGGCTGTAGCATCGGCATCACCACTTATCAGGCTGGCAAACTGCTTTTTATCAGCCCTGCCGACGAGAACCACTTTACCATGCTGCCGCGTACCTTCATCAAACCCATGGGCTTTGAAGTGGAAGGAAACAGGATGGCGCTCGCTACAAAAGACGAGGTAATCGTATTTGAAAACTCCCCAGAGTTAGCCGTTCATTATCCGAATAAACCCAATACCTACGACAGTTTGTGGGCGCCACGCTTAACCTTCCATTCCGGACAGGTTGACATGCACGATATTGCCTTCGGCGCCGACGGGATATGGGCCATTAACACCTCCTTCTCCTGCCTCTGCCAGGTGAACGGCAACTTTAATTTCATGCCCAAATGGCAACCCCCGTTTATTTCAGATCTGGCTTCCGACGACCGCTGCCATCTCAACGGACTGGTGATGGTAAACGGCAAACCCAAATACGTTACTGCACTGGGAACCACCGACACGTTCCAGGGATGGCGCGAGCATATTGTTGATGGCGGCATTCTGATGGATGTTGATACCAGCGAAATCATTCTTGACAAACTGGCTATGCCCCATTCGCCGGTGATGTACGGCGGCCATTTGTACCTGCTATTGTCGGCAACCGGCGAAATCATTAAAGTAAACATCCCCGGTAAAACGTATGAAGTAATCAAGCAGTTGGATGGCTTTTGCCGTGGAATGGATATTTATGGCGACTACATGTTTATAGGGATGAGCAGGTTGCGCAAAAACTCCTCCACCTTTGCCAAACTCGCTTTTGCCGAAAAAGCAGATACGGCAGGTATAAAAATCATTCATCTGCCCACCCGCGCCTATGTTGGCGAAATCGCTTTTCTAAACAGCGTGGGTGAGATTTATTCGGTTAAAATCCTGGACGGTTCGCTGCGCCCCAATATCCTCAACACCATTAACCCTGTTCATAAACTTTCGCTGGCCATACCGGGCAAAACATTCTGGGCAAACCCCGAAAAGGGAGATGAAATGCAGGCAAAAAACAAATAAATGAACAAATAATACACCTAATATTATAAACAGATGAAACACCAAAAACGCTTTTTTAACGAAATCCTGATACGGTACAACCGATACCGGGATAAACTGAACCGGCTTATTGCCGAAGGGAAAAACCTTAGGAAACAGGATATTCTCCGGCGCAGGCTCAAAAAGATGCACCTTACGCTGCTTACCCTGCAGCAAGCCATACGGATGGCCACCGCAGGAGTTGCCCTGGCCGGCGCATCCCTGGCGCTGATGCCGCAAACAGCCAATGCCCAGGCATTTAACGCTGCGGTGACGAATCCTTTTTCATTAACAAATATTGGACAGTTCTCCGCTCCGGCTTTTGCCGATCTGGATGCTGACGGTGACCTGGATATGATATCTGGTAGTAAAAGTGGGTCTTTCTATTATTTTCAAAATACCGGCTCTGTTTCGGGCCCTGCTTTCGCTGCTAAAGCGACTAACCCTTTTGGACTAAACTCGACTAATACACCATTCTCCACACCAGCTTTTGCCGATCTGGATCATGATGGCGACCTGGATATGATGGTAGGTGAGAAGTTTGGAAATTTCTATTATTTTCAAAATACCGGCACGAGTTCGAGCCCTGCTTTCGCAGCGCCAGTGCAAAACCCTTTTGGAATACAGTATTATGACCAGTCTGCCACAACAGCTTTTGCCGATCTGGATAATGATGGTGACCTGGATATGGTGTCTGGTGGCCTGAACGGGAATCTAACTTATTATCAAAATACCGGCACGGTTTCTAGCCCTGCTTTCGCAGCGCCAGTGAAAAACCCTTTTGGACTAACGGATATTGGAAATCATTCCGCACCAGCTTTTGCCGATCTGGATGGTGATGGCGACAAGGACATGATGGTCGGTACGTATGGCGGTTACTACCCTGGAGGATTCTTTTATTTTAAAAATACCGGCACGAGTTTGAGCCCTGCTTTCGCTTCACCAGAGCTTAATTATTTTGGACTAACGGATATTGGAACTAGTTCCACACCAGCTTTTGCCGATCTGGATAATGATGGCAACCTGGATATGATGTCGGGAGCCTTTTCCGGAAGTTTCTATTATTTTAAAAATATTCCCACGGAAACATGGACCGGTGCAAGCAGCGGCGACTGGAACACAGCGGGTAACTGGAGCGAAAACGCTGTTCCCAATGCCTTTACCAACGTGAACATCAACGCCGCAGGGCAATCGCCTATCGTAAATCAAGGGACTGCAACCCCGGCTTTATGCAACAACCTCACCATCAACGGCGGGGGTATGCTCTCCATCGAACCGGGCAAGGCCCTCACGGTGAACGGTACATTAACCAACAGCGAAGGTGTTATAGGCTTGATCATCAATTCAGATGCCGCCAACGGTTCCGGTTCACTGCTTCATCACACACAGAACGTCCCGGCCTACCTTTCCACCACCATCACCGGCAGCGCCACCCTGACCAACTACAAATATCATCTGGTTTCGATCCCGCT
>JBAXRP010000283.1:0-5503 GCA_037131145.1 Bacteroidota bacterium | reverse complement strand
GGCTACATTTAATGTGTTCACTTCACCGGCGGCATCGGTGGTTCAGAGCGCTGGAAAATCGCCGACAGCATCCTGGCTGAAATCTTCAAATAAAATCACCTTGTAGCCTGCAACAAAATCGTAATTTGAGTAGGATTGCAGAGATGGCTGGTCTTGGTGGAACTCCGTCGGTTTTGGCTTGTCCGTTTTATTTTCATTTTCCTTAGCGGGTTTAACGGTTTTATTATCTTTCGTTGTATCACCTTTTATACCTTTCTCCGTTTCACCAAGCGCTTTGTCTATTCCCTTGTCAATATTGTCATTTATACGCTTATTTGTTTTGTTTTCGATCACTTTCGGAACATTAAAAAATTGTGCGGGCGCATCATTAATGAGAAGAGATAGTAAAAATGTTACGAATACTCCAACAAGTGTTTTCATGGACTTTACGATTTGTGAGTTAGAATTTGACTTTAATATCTTTGATGATCGCAAAAAGAATCCAAGCGACCCCCTTGTACATCCCTGTTTTACGGGATTTCACTACAAATATTAAAAAGCGCTTAGGAGGACTAACCTTGTCAAAATTAAATAAAATTCAAAACAAAATTATCCCTGTAAAAGGAATGTATTTTGTTACACGGAACTTTAACTCTGTAAAAAACCAGAGAAATGCAGATGAGACAATTTCAGGCGAGCCTCTCAGCAAGAATCCCCATGGGTATGCAATCGGGTACCATAAAATCAGATGTATTTTTTATCACTTTCCGGGTTATCGGGAGTGAAATAAGCCTTGCCAAATAATTACCAAAAGGATATACCATCCCCCGGACAAGATTACCGGATAACCGTTCAAGTTCTCTCCGGTCTTCACCCACCAAATAAGAACCTTTGCCCTGGAAATATCATGAAGATTGGGGTGAATAGCAGTATGTGAAGATACTTCGTGACCTTATAAACAACTTTAATTTATTCCTTTGCGAGATAATCTTTAGCGCCAAGTTTATGAAAAGTTCCGATCAGTCCGTATTTGTTCATCAGTTTTACAAGCCTTTTGTCGGTAACATTCCCGTCATCAAAACTTAAAATCAAGGCTTTTGATTTCCCCCCGGGGAAAAGCATTTCAATTATTGGCGGGCTGCTTTTCAAACCATGACTATATCTCGTTTTTCTCTTGAAATCTGGGACTTTGAATTTGGGACTTTACCATCATTCAACAACCAGCTTCTGCGTGGAACCAATATCCCCGCATTTCAAAAGCACCAAATACATCCCTTTTCGGTAGCCCGGCAATTGAAGCGCGACAGGCAGGTTGTTTTTTCCTAATTCACACCGGAACTCATTCATCTTCCGTCCGGTCAAATCAAATATCGCAATGGTTCCGGTGCCGGAAATCTGCGGATTAACTGAAATACTAATTGCTCCCGTTGTTGGATTCGGATAAATCCTGAACAAGGAATCAGCCATGCGCGAAGTAATCCCGGTACTTTGTTCCACCAGAATATAATCCTTTTTCAGAATAGCTTTTGTATGAATCCCATCGGATACGGTTAGTTTAACGTCAAATTTTCCCGGTTGGGAATACAGGATTGTCGGATTAGTTTCAGAGCTGGTTGACGGTTCTCCACCCTCGAACTCCCATATCCGGCTGACGATATTATCGAAGGAATCATCAGTAAAATTGAGTGTCTTGTAACTGTTTACGATTGTTTGCGAAGCATGGAAATAGGGATACGGACCGGTGGTATTCAGTTTAAAAAAGTCAAGATAACGCTGCATTAGCGTTTTTTGGGATGAAGGTTCCCCATTGCCTGTCATTGAACCAAATTCGGGAATAGCGCCTATGGTTTTATAATCAGCGCCGTCATACACAATTTCGAGATTCCGCGCCAAACTGTCCTGATTGGTAAGCGTTGAATAAGCGGGCGTTTTTGGCTGAAAACTGAATACCGCATAATTAACCGGCGAGGAATAGTTATAAGTCATAGAATCGGCAAATGTCTGCGCCACGCCCGCTACTTCAGGATAAAAATAAACCGGAATTTTTTCACTTGTATATTTGAAATATGGATGCAACGGGGTTTTATTCAGGTAGTACCAGGTGGAATACCCCTCCATGTAGAGATTTCCATTTCTAAGCAGGTAGCCTGAAAGCGAAGCTCCCTCCTCAACGGTAATAGTATGTGATTCCTGGACGTTTGTACCGAGAATGAGAAATATTGAGGAATAGAGATTATAATCAAATAACAGCGAATTGATTGTATCATAATCAACATGAAGACTGTCGAGAGCATTAACCATAGCCAACATAGATCCCTTTGAAACTGAAAGATTCACCACGGCAACCGGTTTTTTCCCAAGCGAAAGGATTATCTCGCGCGATTGGAGTATGCCGGATGAATCATTAAGGATGAGATAAAGCGTATCAGACGTTCCCGGATGAGTGGCGCGCGAAGCCAACAGTTGGAAACGATATTCATTCAGCGAAAAAGGACTTAGCTGATCTATCGGAATAACATCAGAAGAAAGGATTATCACGAGTGAATCGCGTGAAAATAGATTTAGTTCAAGGTTATCGGCGCCCAGAAGACCTGAATTCCTTATATGTACTACGAGGTCGGCAACCTCTCCCGGATCTAACAAATTGTTGGCTCCATCAGATATTTGGGGAGATTCAATAATAATAACCGGCGCTGCAACCCGCAAACAAATATCATTATTCCACGATTTTTCAGTCAGTCGGGCGTTTATATTCATCATCACAGGATAATCATTTGGCAGTAAACCCGAAACCGTTAATGAAAAAGCTGCCGGTATTGATAATGTCTGACCGGGTTCAAGTAATGCAACGGTTTGCAGGCTGTCAGTAATCTGAACCAATGAATCCGCTGTCCTCAGGCTGAGTTGCAGATTGGTCATGGATGCATTTCCCTGATTGGTGAGGCGCAGCGTTATTGACGCCGGTTTTCCGGGCTTCAGAAATTCACCGCCATCGCTCACAAGCTGATGTTCGATAATGAGTCCGTCAGACAGGTTAAAAACTTGGGAATCCTCAATTTTAGCTGCATCGGCAACACGGATATTCAGATTATATATACTGGAAGGATCAATTCCGGCAACCGTAAGCAGACCCGATTCATTTAATAATATGCCTTGCGGAACTTTGGAAGGATAATACATCCAGCTTTTATCCGAAAGTTCATTCGCATTCCATTGGGTATCGAGGTTAAAGTTTTTATTATCTCCCTTTGATACTCCACAGAATGTCTTTTGGATAAAATTCCGGTTATCCATGGTTCCATAAATAAAGGCGAATTTGCCATCGGGATATAAAACCAGCGCGAAATCGTTGGAAGAGGTTGTATAGTATGGCGCAACCGAAGCGCGCCATTTGATCGTAGCCTGATTTGCATCAGCATTAAACCAAATCCCGTCGTTATCTGAAGTCAGGTAGGCATAATTTTGCGAAAACGACGGGGCAATCACGGGGAATGACTCCAGCATATTCATTTCATCGGTAACGTATGGCTCGGGCAAAAAATATGGCTCAAAAGCGATGAAGCCATAATTATTTACATAAATGGTATCCCGGTTTTTTCCATAGAAAGGAAAACTAAAAGGCAGCGGAACAGCCACAAAAGATTTAAATTCCTGATGAACCACAATTGACGATCCGCCGATTGGCGGTAGGGGAGTCGCCGAAGGCTGGCGCGTGTAGTTTTCAACCAGCGACCAGGCATAAGGCTGGGCTCCTCCGATTGCTGTTAATTGCGCCTGATAAGGTTGTGTGTTATTAAAAGGAGGAAGCGCGTCTGTGGTAATCTGAACAACCGGTTTGATAATTGTAGCAACAGCAGAAACCAATGTAAGCCCGTTATCTGCAATTGCTAAATCCGTTTCCCGCGCCGGAAATTCATGGATTTCATTCTCATAATTGATGAACGAAACCTCGTTAATGGTTCCCTCTCCAAGATGTTCGGGATCCTGCTCTTCAACCATCAGAAAATAACGGGCAGCCTCTCCTGACGGAATATAATTCACAAGCGAAGTAACGTCCAATCCCAATTCAATAGAGCTGTTATCAGGAATAGTATCGTTGCCTTGCATGAAATGATTTCCCCCCTGGAAATTGAAAATCGGGAAGTCTATAACATGTTCAGGCATCTCCAGAGTAGTATCGCCGCTCACGCCCGCGAGGAGTTTAATCTTGTTCCTTGCGTTATGTGAAAGACTTACTTTCACCGTTAGCAACGGTTTATAATTATAATCCGGTTCAACTGCATAAACGCGGTTATTCCAGACCCCGCCGTATGGATAATCCATGGAAAAGGAGGCGTACAAAGCATAAACATATCCTTCATCGCTCCACCAGCCGCCATAAGAGTTGGCAATTTTAAAACCGCCAATCTCCCAGTCGCGTACATCCACTACTCCATCTCCGTTGATGTCGAGATTGTTTGTAAACTGCCCATCCTGATTAACATCAAACCTTATCGAGTCGTTGTAGCCCACTATCGTCAAGCCATGATCGGGATCCGGCGACCAGGAAAGAATCACATTTTTTCCCTCCTCGGTCGTACCGGCAGGCAGCGGCATCATATTATAGAGTGTGCCGCTGCTGGTTGTAAAACACACGATTCCTCCGGTTGCCGAACCATCAAGATGATCGTACAAATAGTTTCTCAACTGATTGATCCCGGAGTAGTTATTGACCTGGATTGCATAAACCTGTTTGATCCTGTTGGTCATTCCCCGGTAATATTTATCATATCCGCTTATCCAGCCAAGATATGACTGTGAAGAATCATTTCCGTAATCGTCAGAAGTTAAATGCCCCTGCTGTTTGATGATCTCAAAACTCTGAAGAAAATTTGCGCCCGTATAGCGGTCGCCCTCGTTCATAAAATTCCAGGTATAATGCGGAGGGTAGCAATTTTCCCAGGAAGAACCCGGTTTATTTCGCGCCCGGTTGATTTCATAGCTGAAAACATAACCAACGCCGGCATGTTGCTGGCAACTGTAAAACATAAACTGATCCCTGATTCCGTGCCAGTATTCGTTCAGAGTATTATCAACAACAGGCGGAAGGGAACGGTGGCGATACTGTTCTGGAAAAGGCAGCAATGGCAGCCTGACGGAAGTAATTGAATCGCGGATCCTGGCAATCGCGCTATGTGTGGGAGCTATTCGCTGAATATCGTGAGACTGTGACATTGCAGGAGCGCCAGACGCCAGAATCAGAAAAAAAATCAACCTAAAGAAAAACTGTATATTCATTTTAATTTCAGTAAGTTATTACAATTGATGATAAGACGACAAATGTTTGTAATGGGTTGCCTATTGATTTGCGAAGTTATGAAGATTCGACCTGCTTCATGCTGAGAAAATCAGGCAATCATGAAGCCAAATAAATTTGACTAACTTTGTAAAATCAGGAAAAAATTAGTAACTGATTTTATGACAACAGCTTATCTCGACCAAATTATTAAAACCACCGCTCAGGGCGACGCGCGGGAAGAGAGCT
>JBAXRP010000282.1:0-5516 GCA_037131145.1 Bacteroidota bacterium | reverse complement strand
AATAATTACACAAAAGTACGAAAAGTGAATGTAATGAGAGCCGCTTACTTACTAAATGTTAGTTATTTTTGAAATTTGGAATGCTTCCAACTTAATGATGGCTTCATCAATCCCCCTGATATCGCCAAATCCGATAGAAAGTCGTCCTTTATCCTCTTTCATCCGGCAATATGTGGGATTGTGCTTGATGAACTCAAGAATAGCAGTAAATTGGAGTGATTGAAAATAGTCAGACTCCGCGTTGCTGATAAAATATGCCGTTAGTCGCTGATTTCGGAGGACAAGTTTCTCAAAGCCAATTTTCTTTGCAAGCCAGCGTAACCTGATTGTATGAAGTAAATCCTCGGTTTGCAAAGGTAACGAGCCGAACCTATCTGTGAGCATCAACCTGAATTTCTCAAGATCGGTTTCATTGCCAATAGAATCAAGTTCCTTGTATAAGTTTAACCGTTCCGTCATATTCGAAATATAGTAATCGGGGATCAGTATTTCGAGGTCGGTTTCAATAACGCAATCATGAACAAATTGCCGTTGGCTTTGCTCGGTAAAGAGCTCTTTAAAATCAGTTTCCCTGAGTTCAAGTAGAGCTTCGTCCAGTATTTTCTGGTACATCTCATAACCGATCTCAGAAATGAAACCGCTCTGTTCGGCGCCAAGGATATTTCCCGCCCCGCGGATGTCGAGGTCGCGCATGGCAATGTTAAATCCGCTGCCGAGATCGGCAAACTCTTCAATTGCGCGAAGCCGCTTGCGGGCTTCGTCAGTTAAAGTTGACATTGGCGGGGCGAGAAGATAGCAGAAGGCTTTTTTATTTGAGCGTCCAACACGTCCCCGCAACTGATGCAAATCGCTTAGCCCGTAATGATGAGCGTCGTTTATGATAATGGTATTTACATTGGAAATATCGAGTCCCGATTCAATAATAGTTGTGGCAATAAGAACATCATATTCGCCTTCAATAAAATCTAGCATCACCTTTTCGAGCTTATGCCCCTCCATTTGTCCATGCGCCACAGCCACTTTTACGCCGGGAACCATGCGCTGCACCATGACCGAAATTTCCATGATGTTCATCACACGCGTTGTGACAAAGAAAACCTGTCCCCCGCGCTGAACTTCAAAAGTTATTGCCTCCTTGATCACCTCCTCGCCAAACCGATGAATTTCAGTTTGAACGGGATAGCGGTTTGGAGGCGGGGTATTGATGATCGAAAGATCGCGGGCGCCCATCAGTGAAAACTGTAATGTCCGTGGGATTGGCGTTGCAGTGAGCGTTAAGGAATCAACATTCACCCGTATCATTTTGATTTTTTCTTTTGCTCCAACTCCAAATTTTTGTTCCTCGTCAATTACCATCAGTCCCAGATCTTTGAACTGAATATCTTTGCTAAGAATCCTGTGAGTTCCGATCAGGATGTCTATTTTGCCCTTCTCAAGGTCAGCAAGCAGCACTTTTTGCTCCCGCGCCGATTTAAAACGGTTTATATATTCAACACGGCATGGAAATGCCTTTAACCTCTCAGAAAATGTTTTGTAATGCTGCAATGCAAGGATGGTGGTTGGAACCAACACTGCCACCTGTTTGCTTTCGGTGACAACTTTAAATGCCGCCCTGATGGCAATTTCCGTTTTTCCGAATCCGACATCGCCGCATATCAACCGATCCATCGGGAAAGAGGCTTCGAGGTCGCGCTTAACGTCGGCTGTGGCTTTTATTTGATCCGGAGTATCTTCATAGATAAAAGAAGCTTCGAGTTCTGTTTGAAGGTATGTATCCGGCGCGCACGACATGCCTTGACTGGCGCGACGTTCAGCATAAAGCCGGATCAACTCCCTCGCAATATCTTTAACGCGGCTTTTGGTTTTGTTCTTGAGCTTATTCCACACATCCGAACCAAGTCTGTTCAAAGTTGGAGCTGTGCCCTCTTTGCCGATATATTTTGAAATCCGGTGGAGGGAATGGATGCTGACATACAGAAGGTCGTCATTTTTATATATCAACCGGATTGCTTCCTGCTCCTTGCCGTTGTTCACGATCTTTTCAAGTCCATCGAACCTGCCCACGCCATGATCAATGTGAGTTACAAAATCACCCGGTCTCAGATCGTACAACTCCTTCAGCTTAAGCGCCTCCTTGCTTGTATATCCATCGCGAAGGTGGAAACGGTGATACCGCTCAAATAATTGATGATCGGTGTAGAACGCAATTTTCAGATTCCTGTCAATAAATCCTTCGTGGAGCGAAATGTTCAGGGTGGCGGTAAGGTCGTGACGAGGGACGAGGGACGAAGGACGAGGGACGAGGGACGAAGGACGAGGGACGAGGGACGAGGGACGAGGGACGATTGGTTCGTTAATAGATGTTGGCTCAATATCGTCGAGAATAGTTTGCAATCGTTCAGCCTGTTTGGGATTATCCGCCAGTAAAAAATTCCTGTATCCTTCCTGCTCATTTTTCCTGAGATCACTGAGAAACAGGTCAAAGTTTTTATTGAAGGATGGTTGTGGTACGGTATTGAACACAACCTGACCGGCAGTTTTGAAATATGGCTGAGCCCCAAACTCGATACTTGAGAAATCGAGGAAGGTTCTCAAAAACTCGCTACCATGGAGAAGGAGCTCCGAAGCAGGCTGTTTACCTACAATATGAGCCATTGATCCAACATCAGAAAGCCAGAAAACTGCTTTTTCAGGGAGAAACGAAAAGACCGATTCGTAATTAATCTTTTTACCTGCATCCACCCGGATGTCGGGAACGATGGTTATTTCCTGCAACTTTTGTATTGAAAGCTGGGTTGAAGGATCAAAAGAACGCATTGAGGCTACATTATCTCCTGCAAATTCTATTCTGAAAGGATGATCGAAACTGAATGAATATACGTCAATCAATCCCCCGCGCAATGAAAACTGTCCGGGTTCAGTAATAAAATCGGTACGTTCAAATTCATATTCCACGAGCAAATCAATAACAAATTCCATATTGACGCGCTCGTCTATCGAAAGTTTCAGGGTGTTTTTTTCAAGGTATTTTTTACTGACAACCTTTTCGGTGACTGCTTCCGGATAACTTACAATGATAAACTTCCGGAGCCGGCTGTTCAGCAGGTTCAATACTTCTGTCCGTGACAACAAACCCTGATTGTCCTTAATTCCGCTTTGAAAACCTTTTTTAAATGATGAGGGAAAGAAATATACCCGGTCTTTGAGAATCTGCTGAAGATCATTGAAAAAATAGGCGGCTTCCTCCTTCTCGGGAAGCAGAACAAGATGTGTGAGCGAAGTCGCTTCAAAAACCGAAGCTGTAACAATTGCGCGGGAAGAGCCAACCAAATCCTTCAAATGAAGTCTGAACCGTCCCGGTTGCTTACTTGCAGAAACAGTCTCCTGCGGTTTACCCGGTTCATGAAAATGACGAAGAATCTCCTTTACCGGGGGATTCTCCTTAAACAGCGCTAATATCTCGTTTTGCAGGGGGTTCTTAGTTAAAAGTTGGTCATTTCGTTGCGTAAAAAAACCATTTTTATACGCCATTTGAACTTACGGCAGGAAGGATATATTTATCAATATATAGAAACTTTCTTTGTTACAATGCCTTTTTCCAGAACCATTCTCACAAAATAAATTCCCTTTGGAAGATTGAATAAATTAATTTCCTCATTTTCTGATTTTACTTTTTCATGATAAACCCGGGCTCCATACCCATCATAAACGTCAACTGAATAGATAAAGTTTCCGGGGCTACTAATTGTAAACCTTCCTTCATTCGGATTTGGAAATAGGCGAATACTTTCGTTGGCGCCAGGTTCTTGAAATCCAGTCCCCGATTTATATGTTATTTCGAGCTTAGGATGCAAGGTTGTATCTGGATGGTCGCTTGAAGCGAAGATCATCCTTCTGTAATACTCCTCATAAGCAACTTTAAACATAAATCCAAAACCCCGTGTCGGAAATTTTATCATATCAGTTACCAGATCAGTAACATCAATAGATGGATAATTCTGATAAAATGTAATACTCGCCGGCAGCGTTACCTCATTTGTATCTGTTGTTGCCGGCTGGTTGTCCCAGGTAACAACGTTTTCAAGCCAGGGTTCGGTAATTCTTTTCAACAGACTGGCGTTTGAACCACTTAAAGAAGAGTGACTTCCGTTTGAACTTTCCGGGTTATAGTAAAGCGATAAAATTGCTTTGATGATTGTTGAATTGGCAGGGATGGCGGTCAGATCAAATTCTATTAAGCTCCTGCCATTAGATTCGTGACCCCCATTCGTCCATGCGCATGCAAAAAACTCGGCGGAGCTGCCACCGTTCATATTGTTATAACCGCATGGGACACAACTGGCGATAATTGCATCTTTGCCTGTTTCAGCGCCGGGTCGAAGGATTAGGGTAATCTGTGCGAGAGAGTCGGCAAATAAAAAAACAATGCAAAAAGCAAGAAGGTAAAGTTTAGTTTTCATAGGGGATGTTTTTGCAATTGATTTCAATTTTCTTCTTTTTGGGGTTTTAAAGGTTTTCTCAATTTAATAATCTGCTGATTACAATGTTGGAAAGTTGATTTGACAATAATTCTCAGAAAATTCATACAAACTTACAATGGAAACACAGGAAAGCAAAATTCCGCATTTCCCATATTGTTATGTGCATTACTTTTTTTCTGCATTTTGCGCTGAGGTATTTTATCCATTAAGTTTACCAGTCTGTACATTGTCTGTTAAGGTGTGTCATATGGTGCATATAAAATTGCGCAGCCATCAATACCGCTGGGTTTACTTGTTGTTATTTTTGCTTTTGACTATCATTTATTGGTTTGGTATATGACCGCCTCCGGAACCCGCCCGCATTGCCGTCTGACGGCTCGTTGGCGCCAGCACATTTATATTAGTCTGACTCGCTGATTTCTTTCAACTTCATTAAAGCATTTGACCAAAGTTTTTCAAACATATTATATCTGTTCTTTCTTCCCCAGTATTGTCGCTCCAACCATCGCGGTTAAAAATAACACCGATGATATCTCAAACGGAAGCAGGTATTCGCTGTAAAGTATCCTGCCAAGGTTTTTCACCAATCCGATTTGCGTTGTGGCAGGATCAGTTGCTACCTTAATATCATATCCTCTGAAAACACCCACCAGCACCAGCGCCAGCATACATCCGGCAACAAAAGCTATAATTTTCACCCATAATGCTTTTGGCGATCGTTCCTCTTCATTCAGGTTGAGTAGCATAACCGTAAACAGGAACAGCACCATGATTGCGCCGGCATAGACGATTACATGAACCACCGCGAGAAACTGGGCATTCAGCAGGATATAATGCCCGGCAATGCAAAAAAAGGTCAGGGTAAGAAAAAGTACCGAATGAATCGGTTTTTTCGATGCAATTACCATCACGGCGCTGAATAGAGCCAGAATAGTAAGAAAGATGAAGATGTAGTGAGTGAACATTAATGAGTTAATTCAAGGGTTCAAGGTTCAAGGTTCAAGGTTCAAGGTTCAAGGTTCAAGGTTCAAGGTT
>JBAXRP010000281.1:0-5534 GCA_037131145.1 Bacteroidota bacterium | reverse complement strand
TAATAGCATGAGAAAATCCCATTCCCCTGGGTGGAAACAAGAACCCATCCGTCGGAGCTGCGGGCATCAATCATATCTACAATGCTCCTGCCAATCAAATCGGGACTCTCTTGTTGCCAGATGGTTTGTGCGCCATTCAGATTTGCGGTGGAAAAAAGGCCAACCGAAGTTCCGGCAAAGTATATTGTGCCTCCATTATAGTTAAGAACTTTGAGCCACCGAACCGATGGTCCGCTTCCGCTTCCATTCTGATACTCCTCCAGGTTCCCACCCACAGATTCCCAATTTATCCCTCCATCGGACGAATGAAAAATGCTTTGAACGTTATAGTTCGAGAATACCACAAAACAATTATCTGCATTTGCCGGATCGGCTTCAATACAGGCAACAAAGCCATCAGCCGGGAAACCGGACCCCGTAATATCAACCGCTACAGGATTACCCGTATTGGCTTGGTCGATACGAAAAACTTTCCCTGTATATGTTCCGAAGTACACACGGTTTGCCGGGACCCTGGAAACGGTGACTGAAATGATAAAATCCTGATACCCTAAATCAACATTGGACAGTTCAGTCCATCCCGTATTAAGTTGATTCGTGTCAAAGGCAGCAGCAGCCATATTTGATTTCCGCCAGAGATTATTTTTCTGTGGAAAATATAAGGTATTGTTGTCATTCGGATCCAGGGCATAATTTGTATAAAAGATAAAATTGCTGTCGTAGAAAAAAGTTGGCCGCTGCCAATACAGGTTGCTAATATTGTACAAACTGTCAACCTGGAAGGAGAAGATATTACCGTCGTAAACAGATCCAATCAGATAATTTTTATGATCTGCAACAACAGAGGTGAGGCCATCCCCGCCACAAACCGGGTTCCATCCTGAAAGCGGAAAAATATGTTTATCAGTGATATAAATCGCGTTATCCTGAATCCCCGCCACAGCAAATTCATCCTGAGAGGCAGCATGATCCATTCCAGCCCAATAGACCTGGCTGTTTTTTATTCCCCGTGAGAAAAGATTCCACAAAACATGTCCTCTGAAACAATCGGTGGTCTTATAAATTCCCCCGTCACAGGCTGCGAACATGATATTATGATTAACCCGCGAGGTTAAAAGAAAATGCTGGTCTGGATGGAGGTTTGTATCCGCAAGGTCATAAGGATATCCTCCCAGGGAGTGCGTGAAGGTGGAATCTGCAAAACCGGCGGTATTCCTGTACAGGTTGGTTCCGCCGATAAATACTACATCCGGATTATCCGGGTGAACCATTAAGGTGAATGCATATCCTCCGATTGAATTGAATGCCCCGTGGATCGTGTCAAGAAAAGCGCTTAAAATGTTTCCCCTGCCTTTACCCGGTATATTGATGGTCCGGTTTTCCCATGATCCATTTCCGCTTTTTTTATTGTTCGTATATTTCCAAAAGGTATGCTGGGATGCCGAAAAACCAAAGGTTGGATCCGTATCCTGGATCGGAGTTTCCGTGAAGACATAAAGAACATCCGGATCAGATGGCGCGATGGCAAGTTTGATTCGCCTGTAATCATCCGGGAAATCCGCAGGAGTAATATTTTGCCACTGAATTCCGTCGGCGCTGGTCCAAATCCCGCCGATGGGACATGGATTTCCCGGATAATCAGGGCAGTAGGTACTCAAACCTGCATACAACCTGCCTTGCGGATTAATCACTACCTCCGTAGAAAATGGCTTGTAAATCAGATCTCCCAACACAAGGGACCAATTGTCTCCACCATCGGACGACCGCATAATTCCACCGTAACCAGCCACATATAGTTCATCTTCGGCATGGTTTGAAGTATCAATAGCCATACCCCAGACACCCTGGAAAACCTCAGACAAAGCCCCCGGCGAATTTGTTTTTGTGGAAGGAATCTGGTTCCAGGTTCTGCCGCCATCCAAAGATTTAAAAATGCCGTCGCCTAACCCTACAGTACGGGCAATAATATTCAATCTCCTGTCGGTGGTGCTTAACAATTCTCCTGTCCCGTAGTACCAGATATTTCGTTTTCCCTGACGTTCATCCTGCAAAATACAGGTTGCACTCGGGATATCCGAAGGCGCGGTGGTTTTGTACCAATCCTCACCTGCATTTTCAGTGCGCCAGATGCCCCCTGAAGCAGCGGCAGCCAGCATGATGTTCTCATTATCAACATCCATGGCAACCGATAGAATTCTGCCGGTCAAATTACTTGGCCCGCTGGAAACCCAGCTCTGGGATTTGGTCAATTCATGCTTTCGGGGAAGCGCGGAGGCAAAACCCAACTCCTTTCCACGGATGGATGCTGGTATCCGGTTGGTTTTCGGATCCCGTGTTTTCATGAACTCCCAGAGGGCAGGATAGAAAACGAGTTCCTTTCCGCCCGTTTCTTTGTGATTATTTATTTCCCGATGGAAAGATTGGGGCATGCGAGAAGAACCCGACTTTAAAACAAAAATAATTCCCAGGAAAATTCCAGCGCTTAATAAAATAATCATCGGTAAAAACATCCTTCCTTTTGTCAGAAGATTGCTTCTTTTTGCCAGGATCAGCATAATAATTTTTTCATAACTATGTATTGATTAATATTCTATCGGAAAATGTTTATCAAATCCCATTGTATTTTATCACTTTCCTGACGACCGTTTCTTTGCCATCAGTCAGTACCAGAAAGTAAACTCCGGAAGAAAGTCCCTCGAAAGAGAGGGATAAAACAGGATCCCCGGCTGATAGGGATTGTTCCGGAAATGCTTTTGCGGGTTTACCATCCGCCGTGCACACTTTTGCGTTAAGATTTATGGATTTACCTGTGTGGATTTTCAGCGATGCGACATTCCTGACCGGGTTCGGAAAGACATTGCCTGCATCAAAAGAACCTGATTCCGTAATTTCCCTGATTCCTGCCGAAGGATCAAAGTACGCGCTGTAAACACCGTTCCCATGAGTGGCAATGGCAATAAAACCGTCGGTTTGTCGGGCGTCAATATCATCAACAATTACATTCCCAATGGTTGTTGCGCCCTCTTTTACCCATACTGTTGAATCTCCTTTGAGTTCGCGTGTCGAAAACAATCCGCATGAGGTGCCGGCAAAGATGATCTTCTTTCCCTTGTAAAACAGTTTTCTTGTACAACGAATGGATGGTCCGTTTCCTGAACCGTCGGGATTTTCTTCGAGATTGCCGCCAACTGCCGTCCACGTTGAACCTCCGTTTTCGGAATGGAAAAGGCTTTGAACTCCGTAATTCGAGAAGGTCGCCATAATGTGATCGGCATTGTCGGGGTCAATATCAATAAAAGCAATAAAAGCATTATGGGGGAATGTATTACCGGTAATTTCAACCGGCGTCGGGTTTCCTGTATTTGCCTTATAGAGGCGAAACAGTTTGCCGAGATTGGTGCCATAGTAGATTCTGTTGGGAGGAAAAACGGAAATGGAAAGACAACTGATTTCTGAGGCAGCGCCTACATCCACGTTACTCAGATGGCTCCAGCCGACATTTCTGAGACTTGGGTCATAAGCGGCAGCTTTCATGTTATCCTTGCGCCAGATGCTGGTGACTGTTGGCAGATAAAATGTTGCGTTGGTGATTGGATCAAGCGCAAGATTCTGATAAAAAGGAAAAAGCGCGTTGCTTCCCATAACCGGGTCGTAGTATTTCAGTAGTGTATCGGGAAGCTGCGGAAAAATATCAATAGCGTGCATGTTGTTGTCGAACCGCGTTGTCCAGATATTTCCGCTGTAAGCTGAAATCGCGCAATATTCCCAATTCCGGGCAACTACGGTAGCGAACCCGTCGTAACAGATATCAATATCAAACCATAATTCCGAAGGATTGTCGGTTATTGTGTAATACCAGTTATTGTCCTGCAGCCCGCCAAGAACCCAGTTATCTCCAGAAGAACCGTGATCAATTGCAACGCTGTAAAACTGGGTTGTTGTCAGCTTGGCGCTCTTTCTTTGCCAGATCATATTACTGCTGTCGGCAAGGCAATCAGGGGTCATATAAATCCCTCCGTCATTAGCAAGAAACATGATTGAAGGGTTAGAAGGCAGGAACGTCATTGCATGTTGGTCGGGATGAAGCTGATTAAGTGAATCCATATCATAAGGATACCCGCCAATGTAAGTAGTATTCAGACTGTCGGCAAAACCGTTCGTTGACCGGTAAATATTCATTCCCCCAAGGAAGACCACATTTTCATTATCAGGCTTCACGCCGAACCCAACACAGTAACCGCCGTAAACCACCAGCGCGTAAGGAAAATCATTTATATCCCCGTCGCCCCTTCCCGGCATGCCCGGAGTTCTGTTTTCCCAAATAGCTGAATTGGCTACAGGGTTCCAGGTCATTTTCCAGAATGTGTTCCTCGAATTGGTATAACCGTTAAACGGATTGAGGTTGGGTGATTGGGATTCTGTAAACACATACATCACTTTCTCATTAGAAGGCGCCAGCGCCAGTTTTGTAACGCGGTTATCGGTTGGGAAGCCGGATGGGGTCATTTTATTCCAATTAATCCCGTCGGTTGATCTCCACACTCCTGCTTTGCCGGGAGGTTGAACAGAGAGGCAGAAACTGCCTAACGCTGCATACAGAATTCCATCGGAAGTAATTGCGATGTCGGTTGAAAAGGCTTTGTTTTCAAGATCGCCAAGCGCCACCTCCCAATTTGCTCCGCCATCTTCAGATCGCATTATTGCTCCGTAACAGGCTGCATAAACAATGTCTTTGTCCATTCTCACAGGATCGGTAACAATTCGCCAAACCCCCTGGAAAACCTCCAGCAGGTTGGCTTGCGACGCTACCTGCGTTGCGACCAGCGGTTGCCACGACGCTCCATTGTCGGTTGATTTATAGATTCCGTTTCCAATGCCAACGGTTCTTGCATTTGCACTGACATTCCTATCGGTAGTGCTTAGCATTTCACCGGTGCCGTAATACCAGATTTGATGTTTCCCTGGTCTCTTGTCCTGTACCACGCATGTAGCGCTTTGCTCGGCGTCGGGCGCGGTGGTTTTGTGCCAGTTCTGTCCCTGGTCATTCGATTCCCACATGCCTCCCGATGCGCTGCCCGCAAGAAGGTGGTTCTCATTTTCAATGTCCATCGTGATGCAGAGCATACGCCCGCCGATGTTGACAGGTCCCCGCCAGTTCCATGACTGTCCGGCGCCTTTTAAATGTACCGGCGCCTTTGAAACAAATGCAAGTTCGCGGGAGCGAATTCCCGGCGGAATCAATCCGGTTTTCGGGTCTCTTTGTTTCATGTATTGGTAACCTGCCTGCATGGTTAAAAAGCTATTTTTTGCCATTTTTTGCCGCTCCTTTTGGGCAAAAGTTCCATTATTAATTTTAACAGGCGAAAATGAATCCTGTGAAAACAAGCAGCAAATTGCTAACGCGATGATTCCCGAAAAAAACAAGGGTAGATAAAACTTTTTCATAAGTACGGTTTTCTGATTATCATTTTTTTAGAAGGTTATAAAGCTATAAAAAAAACTTTAAACCATGAATAATTTTTACCGTTTTTCTA
>JBAXRP010000280.1:0-5563 GCA_037131145.1 Bacteroidota bacterium | reverse complement strand
GCTGTTATCATTGAGGACAGCCTTTATGGAACAAGTTCACAATGGGGACAGACCAACTATTATTCCGGCGGCTCCAATGGACCGATGTGCGGATTTGAATCGAAGCCTGCTACAATTCCTGCTGCACAAATGCATTACGACCATGTTGGCAGGGCAATCCTCGACAGCCCTTATGGCACTGTAGGAAGTATTACTCAGCCGGTAATATCCGGATCAGTTCATTCTTATCATTACACATATACTATCCCAGCTTCCTGGAACTATGATAAACTCCAGTTTATTGGGTTGTTAATGGATGAAACTTCGGGCGTTATCCTCAATGCCAATAATGAAGTGATATGGGTTGGAACGAGCGAGCTTAACAATGATCTACGGCTTCGCGTATTCCCGAATCCTGTGGCGGAAAAAGCCACCGTCCAGTTCACACTCGATAAAGCCGGAACCATAAATATCAAGGTTTACGATCTTCCCGGCAATTGCCTCATTGCCATGAAACCGTCTCAATTTCAGTCAGGAAACAATAAAGTTGATGTTGATGTCAGAAGTTTAAGGCAGGGCTTTTATTTCGTGGAAGTCTCGGTTGATGGTCATACCAATACACAGAAAATCGTTGTGACGAGGTAATGTTTCAAAAATTTTCCTGCATCAAAAGCTATCCCGGAAGGCAATCCTTCCGGGATAGTTTTTTTAGGGGCAGGAGAGCGTTTGACCAAAGAAACGATTTCTGAACTTCACAGCGATAACTTAGGCAAAAAATACCTGTTGGCTTTGGAAAACCAACCGGAACAAACTTTCAAGGACACTGCACGGTGTGATACTTATTTATTCGACAAACAAGTCCTGAGCAAACGTTTTGACACTTTCACAACCGATAAAAGAAAGGTTTGTCCACCTAAATTCGATACTGGAAAAAATGGCTGCCAAAAAAGCTGAACTATTGCTGTTGTTTCACCGTCCAGAAACCTCATTGCATAATAACGCTTCCGAAAATGAAATTCGCGAATTTGCAAAACGACGAAAAATAAGCGGGTCCAAAAGAAGTGTCGCAGGCCGTCAAGCCAGAGATACATTTGCCGCTTTAAAAAAACATGCAGGAAACTTGGTCTTTCTTTCCGGGAATTTTTATGGGATCGTATCTCAAAAAAATGAAATCTCAAAACTCGCAACTATCATATTCGAAAAATACACAGAAAACTTTCAAATGGTTTGAGCCAGGTGAACATTTTGACATCCTATTGAGAAATTAGCTTTTGTTTATAAATTTTTTGGGGATTGAAGGTGTTTAATCATCGTGGCAACAAGTTGTTTGAATTTCTGGAGATTTGACGGATCCACCGGTTTTGATGGAGGCGATACCATTTTCAAAGGATCCGTGGGACTTCCATTCCTGTAAACCCGGAAATCAAGGTGCGGACCGGTTGAGAGACCGCTACTTCCTACAAAACCGATAATTTGTCCCTGCGTTACATGCGATCCGGTATTCAATCCTTTAGAGTAACCCGACAAGTGTGCATAAGTTGTGGTATAAACCGAATTGTGTCTGATACTTATAAAACGACCGTAACCGCCATGAAAACCAAGTTGGTTAACTCGTCCTTCGCCCAGCGCAACTATTGGCGTACCTCGCGGCGCGGAATAATCAACTCCGTAATGAGGCCGCGCTATGCGAAGAATCGGGTGCATCCGGGAGCGACTGAACCGCGAGCTGATTCGGGAAAACTTCAATGGAGCTTTTAAAAATGAGCGCTGAAGGCTTTGTCCGTTTTCATCGAAATATTCTCCTTTGCCATTCTGCTCAAAATGATAGGCGTAAAAATCCTTACCGCTGCTTTGAAATTTACAGGCAAGAATCCGGTCAATCCCAACCAGCTTTTCTTCAACATAAACCTCTTCGTAAATCACCTTGAAATTATCGCCCTTCTGAAGGCTGTAAAAATCTACAGTCCAGGCATACACATCGGAAAGAGCGATTGCAAGGTTTACATCCAGCTTGTTTTCAATAAAACAGTTCCATAACGAACTGGAGATAGTTCCGGTGGAAGTCTTTATCAGGCGGGTAACTGTTTTTTTATCCCGGTAAACTTTCAGTGAATCTCTGAAATCGTAAACAACGAAATCAATCGGATTGATCTCATAGATAAAACAGAGGGTTTTCTTTAATGTATCCTTTGAAACAATTCTGGCAAACCTGTTTCCCGACTTGATCTTCCGGACGTCAAAAACAGAGCTGGTTTCCTTCGCTATCCGGTCAATCAGGTTGCTGGCGACATGGCTTGAAAGGATGTTTGAAAGGTTCTGGTTTTCAGCAACAGTACCGTAAACAATATCCATATTAGCGAGACTGATATTGTAGGCAACCAGTGGAGGAGTCGCCTTTGGAATAGTCTTTTCAGGTGTTTCACGTTGAAAATATAGTATAACCCCGATAACGGTTATTACTATCAACAAAGTAAAAATCGCAATGATTGAGTAAAATATTGAAGTCTTCTTTTTCATTAATCAAAATGTAATTTTATTACAACTATCTCCGGACGGTTGCCCAGCCTGACCGGCGGTCCCCACGTTCCAAAGCCATTGGAAACATAAAAATGCGTGTTTGATATTTTCATATAACCGCTGCTTAATTCGTAAATAGCCGATGTAACGTAGTTGAATGGCCACATTTGTCCATGATGAGTGTGCCCCGACAGTTGCAGATCAACGCCGGCTTCAACCGATTTCTCAAGATTGAAGGGTTGGTGATCCATCAGAATAACCGGACAGGAACGATAGACAGGTTCCATAACCACAGCGAGATCTTTTCTCTGTTTGCCTGTGAAACGCGATTTATCCCTGTCATCGCGACCAACGAGCCAGAAGCGGTTGTCAATAAAAACAGCAGAGTCGCGAAGCATTGTGATTCCATGTTCGGTCAGATATTTTATTGCCCTTTCGGCTCCGCCGATGTATTCATGGTTACCGGCGACAGCAAAAACGCCTAACTTCGATTTAAGCTGCAACAGATTAGCGCCAAGATTATTTTTAATAACCGGCGCAAGATCTTCATCAACCACGTCGCCGGCAAAAAGGATAATATCGGGGTTGAGAGAATTAATGGTTGAAACTAGCCGATTTGCTTTTCGCCGAGCGATTATGGCGCCGAGATGAATATCGGAAGCCATCACTATAGTTAGAGTTTTCTTGCCATGAACTACTTTCGCAATGTGAATATCCAGATTTTTGATCCTCGGAATACGGGCGTTGATGAAGCCCGATACCACAACAACGGTTACCAGAGCAATGGCGATGAGGATGGCAATCGTTTTGGTTTTCTGGTAATCTGTATAGAACGACGCCGGGAAGATATGAAAAAAGTGGTTTAACAACCTTCCGGTATCGGCTAGCAGAGCTGCCAGAATAAAATAGAGCAGGAAAGCCAGCCAGAAGGAGCCGATCCATGTTATAACCCCGGTAAAAAAGCATGGATAAGCCCGTTCCATAAACCGGGCAAGTATAAAGGTGGAGGCAATAATCCAAAATCCCCAGATATACCATGACCTCCAGGTAGAGCTTTCAGGAATTGCCTGAAGTCCCCGGATGAAAATGTATGAGTTCACCAGTCCATAAACAATGGTTACAATAGTAACGAATAGGATAAAAGCTCCAGCCTTCATTTTTTTACCAGACTTATTGTATTTTTACAGCGCAAAGTTACCGCTAATAGAAATATACTTCTAAATTTGTTATCCGGAATTACCATGTACAAAAATTAAACTCAAAAAGATGATAGAAACAGGTTTTACCCTAAGTTGGATTGACTACACAATCATGATTGTCTATTTCGCTTTCGTACTCGGCATTGGCTGGGCATTGAAACGTTATATGAAAGACGCGAGCGCTTTTCTCGAAGCAGGCCGTTCAATGCCCGCATGGGTTGCCGGACTGGCTTTCATATCCACCAATCTTGGCGCCCTTGAAGTGATGGGAATGACTGGATCGGGAGCCAAATACGGAATGCTTACAACCCACTTTTACTGGGTTGGCGCAATCCCGGCAATGGTTTTCCTCGCTTTGTTTATGATGCCTTTTTATTACGGATCAAAAGCGCGTTCCGTTCCTGAATACCTGAAGCTAAGGTTTGATGAAAAGACCCGCGGATTGAACGCTATCCTTTTTGCAGTGATGACAATCCTTGCTTCCGGGATATCCATGTATGCCCTGGCGATACTTATGG
Organism: Bacteroidota bacterium; assembly: GCA_037131145.1. Lineage (GTDB taxonomy): Bacteria > Bacteroidota > Bacteroidia > Bacteroidales > FEN-979 > CAIVAT01. The sequence continues at coordinate 1,350 of JBAXRP010000280.1, read as the reverse complement.
AAAAAGTATTAGGGTGGAACTTCCATCTGAGTCTGGTTCTTTCGGCTGCAATCGTTCTTGGATATACTTACCTTGGCGGACTTTCTTCGGCGATATACAACGAAGTTCTACAGTTCTTCATCATTGTAATCGGGTTGTTGCCAATTGTTATTCTGAGTTTACAGGATTTAGGCGGATGGGCTGGCATGAAGGAACAACTTGCGCCGATTGTCACCGCCAAAGGATTTGCGCCTGATACCTGGACAACCACCTGGAAATATACCGGCTCGGCTGCTGCGAATCCGTTGGGTGTTGAATGGTATGGTATTGCCGCCGGTCTCGGATTTGTTCTCTCCTTTGGATACTGGTGTACCAATTTTCTGATTGTTCAACGGGCAATGTCTGCCAAATCGCCCACCGCCGCCCGGAATACTCCACTTATTGGCGCATTACCCAAGATGTTCATTCCGTTTCTCATCATCGTTCCAGGTATCGCAGCTTTGGTTTTGTTGAATAAACAAGGTTCTGGTTTTACCTTACCTGAAATTTCACCGGGACATTACAATTATGATTACACAATAATCGCCCTGCTGAAACAATACCTGCCCGCCGGCGTGCTGGGATTGGGAATTACCGCACTTCTCGCCTCGTTTATGTCAGGAATGGCGGGAAATGTATCGGCATTTAATACAGTTTGGACTTACGATATTTACCAGAGCTATATCCGCCCTGTTACAGGCGATAAAGCCGCCGATGAACAACATTATCTGTTTGTAGGACGGATGGCTACGATTTTCGGAGTTATAGTCAGCATCGCAGCAGCATACCTCGCAAGCCTTTTCGGGAATATTATGGACTTTCTGCAAACAATCTTTTCCATGATCAACGCCCCTCTTTTTGCTGTAATCTTCCTCGGAATGTTCTGGAAAAGAACAACCGGACATGCAGCGTTCACCGGGTTGTTAGCCGGATTTTTTATCGCCTTGCTGCACCATGGTTTAACCGTTCCCGAAGGCGCCGCAACCCTCGTTAAGGGCGGTTGGATTTGCAACCTCCACACTTATCCTGTTGAGATGGCGCAAAACTTCTGGACCGCCATCTTTGCCTTCTCAACAAGCGCCATCGTCACAGTTGGTTTATCGCTTGCAACAAGGCAAACCAAAAGCGACGCAGAGCTCAAAGGACTTGTTTATTCCCTCACCCCGCGTCATGTTGAAACCGGTGTTCCCTGGTACCAACGCTCCACCACCCTCGCCACCCTCGTCCTAACCATCGCAACTATACTAACTATCTTATTCTGGTAAACTTACCAACTCACCAACTTACCAACTTACCAACTTACCAACTTACCAACTTACCAACTTACCAACT
>JBAXRP010000279.1:0-5647 GCA_037131145.1 Bacteroidota bacterium | reverse complement strand
AGATCAATTATGTTCATTGGCGAAAGACAGGGGCATAATCCTTATTCCTCAAAACAGCAAAATAATCAACAAGTACTCTTTTTCTATCTGGCTGCCGCCAAACAACTTTTAAAATCACATCCCAGGTTTTCCATGAGTTAAATCTCATGATTTCAGACTCTACCATTTGAAACTAATGGTTTATATTCATTAATATTAATACAACACAAAATGGGATTTGACGATTTATTCGAAGACAAACGCCGGCATCATGGCAATTATAATAATCACAGCTCACATGATGACAACTGGAATTCACATGGTTCGCACGATTCACATGGCTCACATGGTTCGCACGATTCACATGGTTCGTATGGTTCGCATGGTTCGCATGGTTCGCATGGCTCTCATGGTTCATATAATTCACCTGGATTATTTGGTTCTCACAATTCAAATCATTCAAATCACGGATATGGCGACCATCAGAAATGGTTAACCATTCTAACGAAGATCAGGACTAATAAAAAGCTGCAGCTAATTGTAGTTATTGCAGGTATTGTGATACTAATCATAGCCATTGGGTTGATAATCGCTTTGCTGCCATTGATTATTAAAATTATCAATTACATTAGTCAGAATGGTTTGCAAGGCATTCTGGATAGTATTACAGGTTTTATTGACAAACTCTGGAAGGGTTCTGGAAAATAATATCGCGATAATGGGCGGGGCAGGCAATGTAGGTTAAGTTTTCCCAACAAATTAAATCAATGAAATATGAAGGTAAACTTTGATCCTGGAAAAATTTCCGGGCTAACCTCCGAGGAAGTCGCGAAAAAACTTATTTCCGACGGCTACAATGAATTACCCTCATCAAAATCGAGGAATTTCATCTCAATTGCTCTTGGCGTTGTTAAAGAACCAATGTTTTTGCTGCTTGTCGCCTGCGGAACTCTATATATGTTTCTTGGCGACGTTCAGGAAGGCATTATGCTTCTTGGCTTCGTTTTCGTAATCATGGGCATTGAGTTTTATCAGGAAAAGAAAACTGAAAAGGCTCTTGACGCGCTTAGGGATCTTGCAAGTCCCCGCGCTCTCGTTATCCGCGATGGAGTTGAAAAGAGGATACCGGGACGGGAGGTTGTCACCGACGATATACTTATCCTTCACGAAGGCGACCGCGTTCCGGCTGATGCAACAGTCCTGTCGTCGGTAAGCCTTCTTGCCGACGAATCGTTACTTACCGGCGAACCTGTTCCGGTGAGAAAACAGGATTGGGATGGCAAAACCGCTGGCGCGCAACCCGGCGGCGACGACCTGCCGTTTGTTTACTCCGGATCTATGCTTGTTCAGGGTTCGGGCTTTGCAAAAGTATCGGCAACCGGTTTGAATACAGAGATCGGTAAAATCGGAAAGGCTATTGGCGATGTAAAAGAAGAACCTACCAGGCTGAAGTTAGAAATGGGAGCGCTTGTCAAAAAACTGGCAATCACAGGATTCATTTTATGTTTGGTTGTTATTGCAGTTTATACCCTCACCAGGGGCGATCTGCTGAAAGGTTTCCTTGCCGGGATTACCCTTGCAATGGCAATGTTGCCAGAGGAATTTCCTGTTGTTCTTGCTATTTTTCTTGCTCTCGGCGCCTGGAGAATATCGAAAAAAAATGTTCTTACCAGAAAACCTTCAGCCATTGAAACGCTCGGATCGGCAACTGTATTATGTACCGATAAAACCGGTACGCTCACTTTGAACAAAATGACTGTTCAACGCCTTTTTAACGGCAGCGATTTTTTTCAAACTGAGAAAGTCAAGGATTTACCGGAAACATTTCACAAAGTTGTTGAGTACGGAATTCTTGCAAGTCAGGTCAATCCCTTCGATCCGATGGAGAAAGCAATCACGCTCCTTGGTGAAAAATACCTTCAGGGAACCAACCATCTGAACCATCAATGGGAAATGATACGCGAATATCCATTATCGAAGGAACTTCTTGCAATGTCGCGCGTTTTCGCCGATCGCCTTACCGGTGAGCGAAGTATTGCAGCCAAAGGTGCGCCGGAAGTAATTTTCGATCTCTGTCACTTGCCCGATGATATCAGACAAAAATATGGCGCCGCAATTGAAGATATGGCGAAAAACGGCTTACGGGTGCTTGGAGTCGCCGCGTCAAAGATTATTTCGGAGTCGCTTCCCGATAATCAGCATGATTTCGATTTTGAATTTCTGGGATTGATCGGTCTTTCCGACCCCATTCGCCCCGAAGTGAAAAGTGCGGTTGCCGAATGTTACAGAGCGGGAATCCGGGTTATAATGATAACAGGCGATTATCCCGTCACAGCCATGAATATTGCAAAGGAAATAGGACTGAATAATTCCGACAAAGCCATCACAGGCGCGGAATTGAAAACAATGTCGGAGGATGAACTTTGTGCCAGGATTAGAAATGTAAATGTTTTTGCCAGAGTTGTTCCTGAACAAAAGCTGGTAATTGTAAACGCGCTGAAAAAAAATGGGGAAATCGTTGCAATGACCGGCGACGGAATCAATGACGCTCCTGCGCTGAAAGCCGCCCATATCGGTATAGCCATGGGTGAAAAGGGAACCGACGTTGCCCGCGAAGCCTCTTCACTGGTTCTGATGGACGATAATTTTTCTTCAATAGTCGCAGCAAACTCAATGGGGCGCAGGATATTTGATAACCTACAGAAGGCGCTCGGCTATATCTTTGCAATCCATGTACCGATAGCCGGTTTGTCTTTGATACCAATCCTGCTTATTGACCTGCCACTTATTCTGTGGCCAATTCACATCGTATTCCTCGAACTTATAATTGATCCTGCCTGTTCGATGATCTTTGAAGCGGAGAAGGAGGAGAAAAATGTAATGGATCGTCCTCCGAGAGGAATCAATGAAAAGTTTTTCGGAATGAATAAGATATTTATCAGTTGTATGCAGGGAGTCGGAATCCTCGCTTTTGTAATGGGAGTCTATTTATACAGCTATTATTCCGGGCATACCGAAGGACAGATTCGCGCAATGGCTTTTATTACCCTCATTGCGGCAAACATTGCTTTCATCATGTCGAACCGTTCCTGGACGCGCAGTATCTTTGAATTGCTGACCATCCGTAATAAAGCGGCAGCGTGGGTAATCGGAGGCGCTATTATGTTTATGATTCTCATAATGAATATTCCTTTCTGTCTTCAAATGTTCCAGTTCCAGAAAATCGGAATTGCCGATTCCCTTATTTGTATCGCCGCAGGCTTGCTCACAATTACATGGTTCGAGGTTTACAAGGCAATTAAACTTTACAGAACCAGAAAAACTTAACGTTTCAAATTTCGCGCTTACAGTTTTTGACTTTGGATGCGGTTGATATTAATTCATAAAACCGCTGACAAATCTCATGTTAATCATTTCACAGTAACAGGTGATATTCTCTATTTTTGTCTTTGAATACGAAGCTCCCTCCGAAAAATTCTACCGTCATGCTAACCCTTGCTTTTTCGCCCTGTCCCAACGATACCTTCATTTTTGATGCAATTGTAAACCAACGAATAGATACTGAAGGGCTCACTTTTAAATATCAGTTACACGACGTTGAAAACCTGAACAAAATGGCGTTGGGGAGCGAAATTGATGTGATCAAGGTCAGTTTTTTTACCTATCTGTTAATCAAAAAAAATTATATTCTCCTCGATTCCGGCAGCGCCATGGGATTTGGTAATGGTCCGCTACTGATCGCGAAAGAGGCTTACAGCATTGAAGATATTCATGACATGACCGTTGCCGTTCCCGGGAAATACACTACAGCGCATTTATTGCTGCGAATTGCTGCGCCTGGCGTAAAGCGTAAGGAGTTCATGTTGTTTTCAAAGATAGAAGACGCCATCATACAGAGGAAAGTTGACGCAGGCGTTATCATTCACGAAAACCGTTTTACCTTTGAACAAAAGGGATTGAAGAAGATTCTCGACCTTGGCGCTTACTGGGAACAACTTACAGAATCGCCTATTCCTCTGGGCGGTATTCTTGCGCGTAAAGGATTGGGTTACGATACGCTCAACAAGCTAAACAGGATAATGTTCCGAAGCGTGGAATACGCCATGAAAAACCCTGCTGCGGCGATGCCCTTTGTCCGTAAACATGCACAGGAGATGGATGATACAGTGATGCAAAAACACATCAGCCTTTATGTTAATGCAAACACTCTCAGCTTTGGAACCGCAGGGAAAGTCGCCATCGCCAAACTCAAAAAAATTTCGCGGGAACGTGGGCTTCTCGAATCATAAATCATTGCAGGAAATTAATATAATTATATGAATCTTACGAACCTCAGCAAAAATGATATTGGCGCTGCATTACGGGCTGCTTTCCAGAAAGGATTGATACGACCGGAAGATACGGCGATGATCTTTTACGACCTGAATTGCCTGAAATCGCGACTCGATTATCTTTGCGCCTGTTTTCCGCCTGACACGCTTCACGGTCTCGCTATTAAAGCCAACCCGCTCGCAAAAATTTTGTCGTTTACACATGAAATATCTCCCTCTATCGGAGTTGAAGCGGCGTCGGTTGGAGAGGTAACTCTTGCGTTGAATGCTGGTTTTCCACCCGACCGCATAGTATTTGATTCACCGGTGAAAACAGTAGCAGACCTGGAATTCGCACTGAAAACAGGCGTTCATCTCAACATTGACAACCTTGATGAACTTGAGCGGGTGAATAAATTGGTTGTCTCACTGTCAGCGTCATCCCAACACAACCAGTATCCCTCTACCATTGGATTACGGATTAATCCACAGGTTGGCGTTGGTACAATCCTGGAATCGAGCGTAGCCGGGAACTATTCTAAATTTGGAGTTCCAATAAAGTACAGGAAGAGGGAACTTGAACAAGCCTTCCTCACTCATCCCTGGCTTACAGGCGTGCATCTTCATGTGGGTTCTCAGGGCTGTTCAATGGAACTTCTAAGCGACGGAATTGGCGTGTTATACGATTTTATCAGCGAATTGAATCCCAAACGGCTGAATTTAGGTTTTCAACCAGTTTCTATTTTCGACATCGGCGGCGGATTACCAATTTCATATAATTCGGATACAATACCGCCATCAATGAAAGATTACGTCTCCCTGATCCGTCAAAGAGCCCCCTCATTTTTCAATCCCCCCCAACTTACCAACTTACCACCATACCAACTTACCAACTTACCAACTCGCCACCTTACCAACTCTTTTCGTCTCATCACCGAATTTGGCCGCTGGGTTTTCACCAATCCCGGCTGGACGGTGAGCCGTGTGGAATATGTGAAACATGATCCTGATGTAAACACTGCCATGCTGCATGTTGGCGCTGATCTTTTCCTGCGTGAATGTTTGAATCCACAAGACTGGCAACATGAATACACTGTGTTTGATTGCAATGGCAGGCAGAAGGAAGGTTTGGATATTCTACCCTGGAACCTTGCCGGACCTTTGTGTTTCTCAGGTGATATAATTGCCAAAGGAGTAAAGCTTCCAAAGGTTGAAGAGGGCGATTGGCTCGTGATTCACGATACGGGAGGTTATACTTTCAGTATGTGGTCAAGGTTCAACAGCCGTCAGATACCCGGAATTATTGGTTACCGGAATAACGAATTTGAAATCCTGAAAGAAAGGGAAACGCTGGAGGA
>JBAXRP010000278.1:0-5656 GCA_037131145.1 Bacteroidota bacterium | reverse complement strand
TTAACGTTAATTACCGCTCCGGTAATATACGACGCTTCTTCGGAAGCGAGGAATCCAACCACAGCGGCAACCTCTTCCGGTTTACCGAATCTTCCGATTGGAATCATGGCTTTTAGTTGTGTTTCGTCAAGGTCTTTAGTCATATCGGTTTTGATAAATCCGGGAGCTACGGCGTTAACAGTCACATTCTTTTTGGCAATCTCCTGAGCCAAAGCTTTGGTGGCGCCAATAACCCCGGCTTTTGCGGCAGAATAGTTTACCTGTCCGGGGAGTCCTTTCAGTCCCGACAGTGATACAACATTTATGATACGCCCGTGTTTTTTAATGAGCATGTCCTTGATGAGGAAACGAGTAACATAAAGAAAACTGTGCAGGTTTGTATTTAGCACATCGTGCCATTCTTCGTTTTTCATCCACATAATGAGGGCGTCTTTACGGATACCGGCATTGTTCACAAGTACCTGGATGTACTCGCCTTCGTGCGTAGCCTGCCACTGACCCAGAACTAGTTCAATTTGCTCCTGCGAGGAAATGTCAAATCTCAGAATTTCGCCGTCACTGCCAATTTCCCTCACTAACCTGAGTGTTTTATCGGCTTCCTCCTGATTCGAATTGTAGTTAATGAGGATGAAGAAACCCATACTGGCAAGTTTCAGGCAAATTGCCCTGCCGATACCGCGGGAGCCTCCGGTCACAAGTGCATATTTCATTTTTACTCCTCCACAGCGAATTGCGGTTTGTTTTCTGTAATATAGGTTATGATGTTCCGCACATCATGATATTTGATTGTATCTTCGGAAAACATTGGAACAATTTTCCTCAAATCTTCATACTTGCACAGGGAGTATGATGAAAGCCGGTCGCGGATCTGAAGGAAATCAATTGCCTGTAGAATGGCAATCATTTCGATAGCGAGTACCTGGTAAGTGTTATCAATCACCTTTTTTGTCATCAGAGCTGCATTTGTACCCATGCTTACGATATCCTGGTTATCGTTATTATTAGTTATGCTGTGAAGGTACATTGGGAACGACAAAGTCTGGTTTTCAGCGACAGTTGAAACGGCAGTGAACTGAACGCCTTGCATACCGAGGTTGAGCCCCAGTTTTCCCAGGTTAACGAAAGGTGGCAGTTTTTCATTAAGTTTGGGATTCATCAGATAGTTCAACTGCCGTTCGGCAAGCATAGAGAGTTTGGTAATGGCAATTTTCACCTTATCCATCTCAAGCGCCACATAATCGCCATGGAAGTTACCTCCGTGATAAACATTATGATGTTCGCCGTCAATTATTGGGTTATCGCTGGTAGAATTGACCTCATTTGTAAGAACATGGATCGCATAAAAAATTGTATCCATAACTGGTCCAAGAACCTGTGGAACGCAGCGAAGGGAGTAGTATTCCTGCACCTTATGCTTGAATACTTCAACCTCAACCGTTTTGTCGCTATTGTAGAGGTGGTCGGCTCGTCGGCGAATCAAGCGGCTGTCTTTCAGAATTGATTTCATTGTTCGGGCAACCTGACGCTGTCCGTGGTGAGATTTGGCGCGGTTAAGTCCGTCGGAGAAATGGTCATCGTAAGATTCAACCACCTCGGTAATCATTGCAGAGGCGAGTACAGCCCAATCAACCAGATTACGAGCATGGATAAGGTTGATCATGCCGATACCGGTCATGGCAGAGGTTCCGTTAATCAATCCAAGTCCTTCGCGTATGTGCATTTTGATCGGGACAAGTCCGGTTTCCGTGAAAACTTCAGAAGTTGGTCTTAATACGCCCTGGTATGTAACTTCGCCTTCGCCGATTAGATTTAGTGCAAGATGTGCCAGTTGAACAAGATCGCCGCTGGCGCCAACACCGCCATGTTCGGGGATAAATGGATTGATATCTCGGTTGATCATTTCCATAAGCAGTTCTACAACTTCGGAATGGATTCCCGATTTGGCTTGAACAAGCGTGTTCAGCCGCGCCAGCATAGTTGCTTTGGCATAAATTTCCGGAAGAGGCGGACCGCAGCCTGCAGAATGACTTCTGATCAGATTATATTGTAATTCAAGTTCTCGGTTGTTGTTTATCCTGAACTGTGCCATTGGACCCAATCCTGTATTGATTCCATAAATCACTTTTCCTTTGGCAAACTCCTTCAGGAACTCGTAATCTTCGGCAACTTTTCGGCGGGCTTCTATGTCAATGTCAATTTTCTCCCCTTCAAAAAGCGTCTTAAAAAAATCGCCAACCGTAAGTTTACGGTTTCCTATTGTAATCATTTTATGTTAGTTACTGTGAATTTCAATTAAATTATGAGTTCGGTATAAAAACTCAATTTTCGCCACTCAACCTTTGACACGTCAAAACCTACCAAAATATAACATACTGATAATCTCTGCTTTGTGTATTTATGCGGTTTGGGGTTTTGTCAAATGAATTTGCAAAGGTAAAAACTTTTGAAGAACAAATATGAGTGGACACACTCTATAATCCACGTGTATAAAAGCGGAACCACAAAGAATTTTTGTAATCTGAATAAACTGTTGTAATTTTGCAGTATTGAAAAGGCCCCGTAGCTTAACTGAATAGAGCATCTGACTACGGATCAGAAGGTTGGGGGTTTGAATCCCTCCGGGGTCACAGAAAATCAGGCGCTTACAAGTTTATTGCAGGCGCCTTTTTTAATGGTTGAATACATTTATCCCTACATGCCTGTTTTTTTTACCCTCCTTTAACAGGAAGCCAATGTTAGCCTTGTTAGCAAAACAACTGCGGATAGTTGATGAATTGCAATCAATCAAAACATTATCCGGATCAACATGGATGCTTGTTTCCTGTCAGAAATTACCGGAGATCAAAGTCTTACAAGAGAAATCCCCTAACCAGATTTTTTTTGCTTTAAATGCTAAATAGTTCCATCCGTCGCCCCATCACCCGTTAACCGGTAAAGTCAAAATTTTCTACCGTCTTCCCGAATTTCTTAACTAATCACACCCACCCATGAGAAATATATTTTCCTTCGGGCATGCTTGTATCTTATTATTATTACTACTTTTAACATGCTCATTATCAAATAAAAAGTGTTAGGGTGATTCGGGTTAATGTTTTTTGATGGCGATTGAATATCAGAATGATGTTGAGTGAAACCTTCGTTTGGTTAGGTTTGGGTTTTGAGTGTTATTTCGGTACCTGTTGAAAATATTTCTGAAATGAAAATGAAAATCTTCATCCTTTTCACCCTGCTTGCAGTGGCAATCTCCTGCCGGAAGGAGCCGGAAGCGCCAACCGGTGGCAACAAAATCATGATCGGGGCTACAACAACGGACACTGCCTCCTACCTATTCGCCAAAGTTTCCACCCAGCTCAGTAGCGCCGGAGGCAACCAAATCTGGCAACACGGCCACTGTTGGAGCATCAATGCCAATCCCGACACCAGTAATTCCCACACCTCCCTTGGAACCATTGCCAATTCCGGAAAATTTACCAGCGATTTATGGGAGTTATCCGATAACATTAAGTATTTCATCCGACCATACTTTACTTTTCATGGCGGCACAATTTATGGCGCTCAAAAGGAAATCATTACCCTGAAAAGAGGGAAACCGGTGGTTGTCACCGACAGCGCTTATGAATTAACCATAACCTCGGTAAAAATCAGTGGAACCGCAACCTTCGATAGTGGCTTTGCCATCGCCCAAAAGGGAATCTGCTGGGATACCGCTGCAAATCCGACACTCCTGAAATCCATCGGTTATTCGGAAGAAGGGGCTGGCACTGGTTCATTTGTCAGTTCAATCACGCAATTGACGGTGAACCGGAGATATTACTTTTGTGCTTATGCGGTAAATGAAAGGGGGACTTCGTATGGTGAAATAAAGCAAATTAATACAGTGGCAATAGTCTTACCTACTGTTTTAACCTCCACGATCTCTGAGATTACCAATAATTTTGCCGCTTGCAGCGGGAATGTAACAAATTCAGGAAATGGAACAGTCAGTTCAAGAGGCGTTTGCTGGTCAACTAATCCCAACCCGGCAATGGCAAACAGCTACACTACAAGTGGCGCCGGCACTGGCGTCTTTGTAAGCTACCTTGCCGATCTGTTACCAATAACACTTTACTATGTTCGCACTTTTGCAACGAATGAGGTAGGTACGGCTTATGGGAATGAACTCACGTTTACAACACTTCCAAATCCCAGCCTGCCAACTGTTACAACAACTGTAGTTACAAATATCGCCCAAAACACGGCAACAAGCGGTGGGAATGTCACTTCTGATGGCGGCTCAAACGTAATTGCAAGGGGAGTTTGCTGGAGCGCCACATCAAATCCAACCATTGCAAACAGTCATACTAACGATGGTGATGGAGCCGGTGTGTTTGTGAGCAATCTGTTAAGTCTGACTACAAATACCCTATATTATTTGAGGGCGTTTGCAACAAACAATGTGGGGACAGCTTATGGAAATGAGGTGAGTTTTAGGACTTGGGCTTGCGGTTCATCCATCACAATTAGCCATCTGGCAGGAAGCGTTGCACCGGTTACTAAAACAGTAACTTATGGAACTGTAACAAATATCCCCGGTGAAACTTCAAAATGCTGGATAACACAAAACCTTGGAGCAAGCCAGCAGGCTACAGCAGTAAGCGACGCTACCGAACCATCTGCAGGCTGGTACTGGCAGTTTAACCGCAAACAGGGGTATAAGCATACTGGTTCAGCGCTAACCCCGGCATGGACAATAACGGGCATCAACGAAAACTCTGATTGGATTACATCCAACGACCCTTGTACCATTGAGCTCGGCAGTGGCTGGCGAATACCAACCAGTACCGAATGGACCAACGTGGATGCAAGTGGAAACTGGACAAACTGGAATGGTCCCTGGAATTCCAGTTTAAAAATGCACGCTGCCGGGTGTCTCAACGGCAGCGGTGGTTCGCTGAACGGCAGGGGCACGGGCGGCTACTACTGGAGCAGTACGCAGTACAGCGCACCGCTCGGCTGGTACCTGGGCTTCTACAGTAGCAACAGCGGCATGAACTACAGCTACAAGGCGTACGGCTTTAGCCTGCGCTGTTTGAGAGACTAATAACTTTGATTTATTTGATTTATTTGGCGCTTTGAAATTTTTTAACTGATTGAGCGCGATAATACCAGAACTGTCAATAATACATGGTCAAGGTTGAAACAAACTAATTAATAACCAGGAACAGAAATAGCTATTTACGAATGAAAAAGAATATTTCCGAAGCTCATCAACATCATTCACTTCGTTTGAAAGGATATGATTATTCAAGTGAAGGATTGTATTTTATTACAATTTGCACAAAAGACCGGCAGCATTATTTCGGCAAGATTTCTAACGGGGAGATAATCCTGAATAAAATTGGCAAGACCGCGGAAATGTATTTAGAGGAAGTTTCAAAACATTTCAGCCATGCAACGGTTGCCGAACAAGTGGTCATGCCAAATCATGTTCATTTAATTTTGGCGCTGAATGATAAACAGAAAATAGACAATGGTATTGGTGTAACGTTTGACGGAACAATGAAAGGGAATAGAATGATTCAGGATGATGGGATAATGAATGCTGTAGGGACATGCCATGGCATGTCCACGCATACGACCGGTGATGACACCGTAGGGACACGCCATGGCGTGTCCC
>JBAXRP010000277.1:0-5666 GCA_037131145.1 Bacteroidota bacterium | reverse complement strand
TTTTAAAGGAGATAAGCAGTTAAAAAATTACAATATGAACCAGATTTTCACGATTTATTCAATATTCTTTCTCGCCACAGCGTTGGTTTCGTTTTTTGTCGCTTTCCTTGCCTGGCAACGACGATTTGTAAAAGGGGCAAAGGAACTCTCAAGGGTTATGATCGCTGCGGGCGTCTGGGCTTTCTGGCTTATCTTCGAAACCGCAGCGACTACTATAGCAGGGAAAATTTTCTGGGCAAAACTCGAATATTTCGGAGCTGTTTCCACACCGGTTCTTTACCTGATTTTTGTCCTCCGTTTTACAGGTAAGGACAAGTTCATCTCCATGAAAAATATCCTGGCTCTGTTTATCATTCCGTTAATCACCCTGGCGCTCACGATAACCAACGAGAAACATTACCTCGTATGGTCGGGGTTTTCGGCCATCTCGGAGAAAACAAATCTCATGGAGTATTTCCATGGAATTTGGTTCTGGATCGGGTACATGGGCTATAACAATGTTCTGCTTCTTTTGGCAACCATTTTTCTTTTCAATTTTATAATCCACCAAACCAATACTTTTCGTTCTCAGGGTTTGATTGTTTTTATTGGAGGGTTATGCCCCTGGATCGCCAGTATGGTTTACCTTTTCGGAGGCAATTTTGCTACGGGTTTGGATTTAACGCCTGTTAGCATTATTCTGAGTGGCGCGCTACTGGTTTATGCCATTTTGTACTTTCGATTCCTCGATCTGGCGCCTGTTGCCCGTGAAACTCTGGTTGAAACTTTACCTGATGGAATTCTCGCTCTCGATGGGCAAAACAGAATACAGGATATCAATGAAGCTGCATTGTCTTTACTCGGAATCAGGAATAAAAACATCATCGGTTCTCAAGCCGAATCTTCCGGGGCATCTGAAGCGCCCCTTCTGAATGCAGCAATTAATCTTGAAACCATTGACCAACTTGACTTTCTCGGCAGCAATGGTCCTAAATCATTCAGAATTCTTAAACAGACCATTAAAAGTCAGCCGGGCAGCAGGTTGATAGTCATTCGCGACATTACCGATTATGTTGCACGCCAAAAAGAGATTCGCGACGGCGAAGAACGCTACCGAAAGATGTTCACAATATTCCGCCTTATGGCAGATAATATGCCGGATATGCTTTGGGCAAAGGACCTCGATAAAAAATTCATTTTTGTCAATAAGTCAGTTTGTGAAAATCTGGTGCAGGCTACCGATATCGATGAACCTATTGGGAAAAATGACATGTTTTTCGCAGAACGCCAACGCAGGAAATATCCCGAACGCGCAGACTGGTACACTTTTGGCGAGTTATGCCAGGATTCGGACCAGGTGGTTATCAGCTCAGAAAAACCGGAACACTTTGATGAATTCGGAAACGTAAACGGCAAATTCCTTTTTCTCGATGTAAATAAAGCCCCAATTATTAACGAAAACGGCGTTATGATTGGCGTGGTTGGAAGCGCCCGCGACGTAACGCTTCAGAAGAAAACGGAGTTGGAAATGTTTAAAAAGGACAAGCTCCTCGACGCCATTGCAATAGCCACAGCTATGCTTGTACAGGGCGAAAACCTTGAGGAATCCATCAATGGAGCTCTGGAAATAATCGGAAAAGCTACGGAAGTTAACCGTGTATATATTTTCCGAAACCATGATGAGCCAGGATATAAAATGCCATTGATGAGCCAGCATTATGAGTGGACAGACGGTTCGGTTGAGCCGCAAATTGATTGGCAGGAATTACAGAGTTTACCATACCAAAATAATTTTTCCCGTTGGTTTGAAACGCTCTCTGTCGGAAAAGTAATAGTTGGTAAAATCAGGGAATTTCCAGAGTCTGAAAAAGCCATTCTTGATCCGCAGGGAATTAAATCAATTCTTGTAACGCCGGTAATTATTGATAAAAATTTCTGGGGATTTATCGGATTCGACGAGTGTAACGCCGAAAGAGATTGGACCCTTACCGAAGAGCGACTCCTTTCCGCTGCCGCAAATACCATCGGCGCAGCTTACCTCCGAAAAAAAAATCAGGATGAACTGATTGCGGCTAAGGTAAGAGCCGAAGAGAGCGACAGTCTCAAATCGGCATTCCTCGCTAACATGAGCCATGAGATACGGACCCCGATGAACGGCATTCTCGGTTTTATCTCATTGCTCCAGGAGCCTGATCTGACAGGAGAAGAAAAGGATGAATATGTACAAATCGTGAAGAAAAGCGGCGATCGCCTTTTAACTACCATTCATGATATTATAGACATTTCCAAAATCGAATCGGGACAAATGCCTGTTTCGCTTACTGACGTCAACATCAATGAGATTGCCACCATACTGCATTCTTTCTTCAAAAGGGAGGCAGAATCCAAAGGACTGCAATTGCTTTTTACGGGAAACATACCCGAAAATCAGGCAACAATAAAATCCGACAGGGACAAACTAAATTCCATTCTGACCAACCTGATTAAAAACGCGATAAAGTTTACCCATAAAGGCTATGTCGAATTTGGCTATAACCGACAAGGAGAATTTATTGAATTTTATGTGAAAGATACCGGCATTGGCATTCCCGAATACCAGCGCGTTGCAATTTTCGAGAGATTTGTGCAAGCCAATATTTCACATTCAAGGCTTTATGAAGGGTCGGGACTGGGTTTGGCAATAACCAAAGCATATATCGAAATGCTGGGCGGGAAAATATGGATAGACAGCGAAGAAGGCCATGGAAGTACTTTTTACTTTCTGTTACCTTACACCCATCTGACAAAAGCGGCGGAGTCATATTCCCCGGCAAGCCCGATAGCTCCAAAACCTGACCAGCGACCATTAAAAATTCTAATCACCGAAGACGATCAGGTGAATTATTATTTTCTCCGCGTTATCCTTACAAAGGCAGGACATACTCTTATCCATACCGTTACGGGAGGCGAAGCTGTGGAAATTTGTCGGAAAAATTCAGATATTGACGTCGTCATTATGGATATCAGGTTGCCCGATATGGATGGTTACGAAGCCACCCGCGAAATCAGAAAGTTCAATTCCGAAATTCCAATTATCGCGCTTACGGCTTATGCCATTGAAGGCGACCGCGAAAAAGCGCTCGACGCCGGTTGCAACGACTATCTCTCAAAACCTGTAAAAAAAGATATGTTGATTGCGACGTTAAATAAACATACAAACAAACCCGACAGGTTTTAAAACCTTAAATAAAACCACAAATCCGACAGGTTATAAAAACCTGCCGGGTTTGAAAAACAATCAAAATGTTCATTCAAACCGATTATATCTTTTTCATCTTCACGGGAATCTTTGCCGGTGCATTAATCTTCCTTTTGTATTTAATGAAAAAGCGACCGGGGCATATATCCTGGATTGCTATCATTGCCTTGATATTTCTTTATATTCTCGGAATGTTTGCCGCAAATTGGCAGGGAAATATCAAAGACGCCGAAATACGCAACCATTTAAAAATTCAGGTTGAAGCTATTGCCCGCACAATAAACAGGGAGCAAATCAAAGCGCTTTCCTTTTCTGTCGCCGATACAAATAGCCCCGAATACATCCAATTATGCAACGAGTTGAAATCTTATAAAAATGGGATAACTTCGGTTTTTGGAATGCAGGAGATCACAATTTACAGTATGATCCGGCGCAACAGCGCCCTTCTGTTTGGACCTGAAAGCGCGGAGGCAAAAACCCGGTACGCTTCTCCGCCAGGCTCAGTTTATAACCGCCCCACACCATTGTTGCAGCAACTTTTCAGTAACGGTAACTCATTTACTGGAGGTCCATTCACCGACGAGTTTGGCATATTCATTTCAGCTTTTGCCCCTGTTTTCGATCCGGCAACAGGCAAAGTTCTTTTGGTTGTTGGCATTGATATCGGGTATAGCGAAGTTCAGTCCGCAATTTCTCACCAAATTATGTTTGTTTATCTGTGCGTTGTTTTATTGTTATCAATTATGCTCCTGAGCGCATTTCTTTATGCAGTATCGCCGAAAAAGCTCAGGCTCAATGTTGAAAGCATTAACGTAACCGCCTTTGGACTTGCGCTCACTCTTATTTTTGCACTGATTTTGCATCAGAATGGAACCAAAAGCCGAAATTCAGTTTTCATACAGGTAGCCGAACCCGAAGCTGAAAATATATGCAAGGCATTTGTGAGATTGCGCGATTTCCAGATAACTCCGATAGCCCGATATTTTTTGGATTCAACCCTAATCACGCGGGAGTCTTTCCATAAACTGTTAGCCCCGATGTTCAGGTTAAGCGGACGACAAACGAGCATTGGCTGGATAATTCCGGTTGACAATTTTCGTAAAGGTAAAATGGAATTGCAGGCGAGGCAAGAAGGAATAAAAGATTTTACAATCTGGCAAACCAATTCCAGCGGCGAAAAAATTGCTGCAACCGGCAGGGAAATTTTTTTCCCATTCTGGTATTTCGAGTCGTCCGGCGGCAGTTCCCAATTTTATGGCTATGATCCTTCTTCCGATCCAGTGATCAGAAAAGCAATTGACAAGGCAATGAAAACCGGATTGCCTGCCGCCACCGATCCCGTTGTTTTGCCATTCGATAAAGAGAAACAAGCGCAGATACTCGTTTTTCAGCCTGTTTTTTCTTCGGATACCCAAAACAGAAAATTTAAAGGATTTATTGTAGCAGTAGTTAATCCGCAACTGTTTATCCAAAAAGCCATCTCCACCGATAACGCTGAAAAACTCAAAACCTCAATTGATTTTTATCAGTTAAGCGCCGAAAAATCTCCGCTGCCTGTTGCCAGTACCAATACTATGCAACCTGCTCGCTTCCCTGAAAATTCTGATGATCTAACCATTAACGTCAGAGAATACCGGGCAGTAATATTTCCCATTTTCGTTTTTGACAAAACATATGCTGCATATATTTTTCCGGCGCCGGGATCTTATGCTTACATGCCGGTTTACGCTGGCTGGATTGCTGCGGCTATTGGCATATTGCTGACATTTCTCATGACCGTTTTAACTATTCTTCTTACCCGTCGGAACGAAGACCTCGAGCATCAGGTTGAAATCCGTACTTTTGAATTGCGAAAAAGTGAAGCCGAATTCCGGGAATTAAATTCAACCAAAGACAAATTTTTCTCAATCATCGCCCACGACTTACGCAGCCCGTTCAATTCATTTCTTGGATTTACTCAAATCATGGTGGAAGATTTGGATTATATGACCCTTGATGAAATAAAAACAATTGTGGGCAGCATGAGAAAATCTGCCACCAACGTTTACAGTTTGCTCGAAAACCTTCTGGAGTGGTCGCTTATGCAACGAGGGATAACCCCATTTAATCCGGTATTAATTCCTCTCGCAGTCAACATCAAACAGAACATCGATCTTCTCATCGTATCGGCGCAGAAAAAGGAAATTGAAATTGTATATGACATTCCTGAAAATATTATGATTTTTGCCGATGTTCATATTCTCGAAACCGTGATTCGTAACCTATTCTCCAATGCAGTTAAGTTCACGCCGAGAAAAGGAAAAATAACGCTGTCGGCGAAAAAAACGGAAAGTAATTCTGTTCAGGTAAGCATCGCCGATACCGGTATCGGCATAAACAAGGAGTTGATAAGCAAGTTATTTCAACTTAGCGAAAACACTAATCGCAAAGGTACCGAAGGCGAATCGAG
>JBAXRP010000276.1:0-5711 GCA_037131145.1 Bacteroidota bacterium | reverse complement strand
ATCCCGCTTTGATATACATATCAGGGTAATCATCCGGTCGGATGACATTGTAATAACAGGCAAGATTTGCCGAAAGAGGTTGTTTCCCGATCTTAAAAACTTTTGAAACATTCAAACCTACAGGCAGATTCCAGGCATCGTCCGGCTCGTTCCAGTTTACATAGATTTCGGGGGTATAGCCTAATGCCCATCCATGCTTGAAGTTGTAATTGGCGAAGGCGTCAATATACAATTGATTGATGTCCGGCATATCGCCTATTCCTGCAAACGTCCAGCGCTGAGTAGAGAGAACGCCAATCACCCAGTGTTTTAGCATGAATAAAACTACCGCTGCCGGACCCACCGTCCACTTACCTGAACACATATCACTGGGAATACCAGATGGCGCTGAAATCATTGGTCCCGCTCCCCATATAAATTTCGACTTGCTTGCCGGCGACAGATAAAACTGAAGCTGTATATCGCTGAGCCCTGTCTTGTTAATGGGTGAAGGCATGAAGGTAACCGGCACAATAGCCCTGAAAATAAACAGAAGGCTTTTGGAAAGGGTGACCGGGATCACTGGTTTTAACATCAGCGTTGAAATATAGGATTTGGTTACCCCCGAATTAAAATCGCCCAGGTAACTCACAGGCAATTGATACATGTTTGCCACCGGGTTTTGCGATTGCTTGGCAAGCTCAGCCATGTCGGAGGCTGCCTTTTCATTCTGGGCAACGATCGGTGCACAAAGGAAAAAGAGACCTGATGTTAGAAAGAGAACTAATTTTGTAATAAATGATAGTTTCATAATGTGTAGGTTCTAAGCGCTATTAACAAGGAATATATTTCAGGATGATTGCCTCTAAGGTCTTTTGATCAACCGGAGTTTGCAGAATTTCATTACAACCGATGTTTTGGGCAAGCCTCAACGATTCCAGCGTAATATATGTCACAATGAGAATTATCGGAGCATTTGCATCCATTTGCCTTATTTTCGTGACGGTTTTGATTCCATTGATACCAGGAAGATCAATACCAATGATAATCAGTTCAACTTCCGGATGCTGAATACAAATACCGATGGCTTCTTCGCTCGTTCCTGCAAAAAGAAACTGGTAGTTTTCCTGTCGGAGAGAGTTTGCAATATCGTTTTTGCAGATCGAATCCGTTATCGCGATAAGAAGAATATGTTTCGGATGCTGAACTACCATAAACCGGTTCTGCTATTATCTCAGCAAATATATACTGGCTGATGGCTCAAGTCAATGTTCAACCCTGGAATAAACCTATATAAAACTTTTATTTCAAAGTTAAATGTCAGTGGTTCATGAAGATAAATGTAAAATCCGGAAAGAGAACTGGGTTGTTTTTTTGTTGAGGCGTATCGTATGATAATTTTATTTCATGCAGGGTTTCTTCAAATTTTGATTTTAATTCTGCCCTTATGTGGGAATGCTCTTTTTCTAAATCAGGATTGGTGCATAATACGTACCGGATCCCTTCGTTTTCTATTCCGCCAAATCTTTTGAGAACAAAATCAATTAAAGAATGTCTTCTTTTATCATACAGCGTATTTCTTCGATACTTAATGCGGTAATATATTTTATTCCAAGGCTTTCTTCTGCCTTCATTTGTTCTAAATTGTATCGCATTCGCATTCCCCGGTCACCTACAAAAACCACATTGTGCGCGCCAAATTCGTTTTTTATCTGTTGCAATTGCTTTATGACCGTGGTGTGATCACTTTCATTACCGTTAAAGATTTCAATACTTATTGTAAATTCTTCATTGTTGGTTATCAAACCGATCACTATTTGCATTTTGCCATTCGTGCCGTCTCAGTTATATCCGAACGCGGACAAAGCGTTTTCTGTCCCTTCAAAATAGGAGCTTGTTATACCGAATAAATAGATTTCGTTTTTTCTGATTCAGGATAGAATTCTTCCGTTCGCACCGCCTTATAATATTACCCGCAGAGCGCGACTAAGTCGCGAAGAAAATTCAAAATCCAATTGCCATCGTCCCTCAAAAAGGGTATCCAATTCCAAAATTCCAAACGATATCCTTTAACTGCATTTTATCAAAAGTCCAGCGATCACCTTCGGGATATGTGGGCGCTCTCAAAGGAATAGCGGGATCAAACCGGAAAATAAAAAAGTCAAAGTCAAATCTTAATCCCACGCCAAAATCCATGGCGATCTGGCTGACGAATTCAGAGAAAATAAATTGTCCGCCAGGAAGATCAGCAGATTCCTTCAGTAGCCAGATGTTGCCTGCATCCACAAAAAAAGCGCCTCTGATCCAGGCATATAAAGGAAACCTCCATTCTATATTAGCTTCAAGTTGAATATCGCCAATCTGATTAAAGGTTGAGCTTCCTTCGCTATTGTTATAACTTCCCGGACCCAGTGAGTACATCCGCCATCCGCGCATCCCATTGGCGCCTCCTGCAAAAAAAGCTTTTTCAAAAGGTAGCAGGCTGCTATTACCATAAGGAATACCGATTCCTCCATAGAAGCGGTAAACCATCGAAAAATTATTGCCAAGGACATTATAATAGCGGAAGTCAACATCCGGTCTTATAAACTGGGCAAAAGGCAGTCCAAACAATTTAAAAGGAAGCTGACCAGTAGAGGAACCATAGAGGAGTTCGTTTGCGAGATATAAAAGGTTTCCGCCGGTCTCGAAATTGGAACGAATATAGACGAAATCGTTTGATTTGTTGATTTGTTGATTGTTAAAGGTAAAAGTGTATTTTAATCCCGCCACAAGGTGATCGGTATATTGATTTTTTAATCTGTTGTCCTGCTGAATTGAAATTACCGAATCGAAATAATCGTCTTTATATATCTTCACAAGCGAAACTTCAATAGGATTAAACATGTGCTGTATCTGATCTTTCTGCCGCCATGAATAACCAAATGTGACGTTAGAAATATGTCGGTTGTAATGTTGCTGCAACTGGTAATTATATCCAAGGTTGATATTGGTTTTGGGCTTGAAGGTTTTGTGCAGTTTTTCAGGTTTGATGGGGAGTAAAAATTGCGGAAAAGTCAGACCGGCATTTGCTCCCAGTTCAAAAGTGTTAAAAAACGCATTTCCTTCAAAACCGTCGGATGCCTGCATCTGCATTGAACCGCTGAGATTCAGCCTTAGCAGTTGCGCCCCGTTAAATATATTATAATTTTGATACCCAAGATTGGCTTGCACCCCGAAAGCCCCGCTGGAATTGGTGCCATCCGTTGTGATCGAAAATGACTGCACCGGTTTACGGGATAATTCAATATGGCAATCAATCACGTCTTTGCCTGGCTCAGGTTTTTTTTCCTTTTCCGGGACGTCCCTGAATTGAAGATTAATATATTTAAAAACCTGTAAACCTGAAAGTTGCGAGTATGTTTGATTTACGTCATCGAGATTATATGGTGAAAGAGGCGAAATAAAAACCGACTGTGTAATGGTGCGGGGCTTAACAGTGAAATCGGATTTATTCAGGAAATAGTAAGTGTTTTGCGGTTGCCCTTTCACAGGACTCTGGTAACTTTTTACAATTGTATCATAGCTTCCGGTAAATGAAATTACGTGATCGAAATCCGGATAGATGTATATTTTATTAATAAAATAACGTTTATGAGGAATCAATCGCCATGTTGAAAAGTTTTCCATTGAGGGCAC
Organism: Bacteroidota bacterium; assembly: GCA_037131145.1. Lineage (GTDB taxonomy): Bacteria > Bacteroidota > Bacteroidia > Bacteroidales > FEN-979 > CAIVAT01. The sequence continues at coordinate 2,054 of JBAXRP010000276.1, read as the reverse complement.
AACTTCATTTATAATTTCAAGAGTCATATCCAATTGATGGTTCCTCAAATTGGTATCAATGGTATATTTGATATAGTTACTTGAAAAGCGAAAGAAACCATTATTTAACAGATTATTTGTGATCCGGGTTCTTTCGTCATTAAAAATGTAGGAATCATAATTTTTGCCAATCCTGATCAGCGATCTTGCAGTGTCTTTATAAACAAACGATGCAATCTGGGAATCAGGAATAGCATATTTAATTTTACGAATTTTATATGGGTGGGATAGTTTGATCCGATAAATGACTTTGGCTTTCCTTTTATCATAAATGATTGTATCTGTTAGCGTTGAATTAAAATACCCTTTATTTGCAAGGTACAAACCCATCTGTTTGAGAGATGTGGTTGCCAGCGATGTGTCAAGAATAACAGGCGCTGTACCTGCTTTTGTTCTAAGCCAATTCTTGAACTTTGTATTTTTTCCCTTGCTTCCGAGATTATATAGGGCAATGTTGCTCCTGAATAAACCCAGGAACTTGTTATTGGGTTGTTGCTGGATATATGGTTCGAGTTCTTCAGGTAGAATGTGGTGATCGGAAACAGAAATGCGATTTTTAATCAGAAGATACTCTGTTGATTCAAAATTTTTCGTGACGCTACAACTGGTGAAAAAACTGTTCATCAGCAAAAGTATCGCCAAACCGGAGAAATATTTTAGTTTCAAAATGAATTTTGATTTCTAATGTTGCGCCAACTTCGACAAGCATTATTATCGAGGATGGTAAGTCGAAAAAAATATGAACTTGAATTTGAAATCTTTGCGTTTTTTGGGTAAAAACCTTAAGCTGTGTATTTATGGTTTTCAAATAACCCGAAACAAAAGTAAAGATTAAAATTCAAAGACTCACTACTTTTACTTCAGTTCGGTGAGTTGTTGATCAAGATAAGCAGATGAAAAGAAAAAATTCTGAAAAACTTTGCAGAAGGGAAAAAAGTCATATCTTTGCACCCTCAATTGAGGGAGCATAGCTCAGCCGGTTCAGAGCATCTGCCTTACAAGCAGAGGGTCACAGGTTCGAATCCTGTTGCTCCCACCAGTAAAATCAAGGGTTTCAGACGTTTTCAGTTTGAAACCCTTTTTCATTTGCACACGAATTGCATATTTTGGGGGTCAAAAAAAGGATCAGGATGCAAAAAAACTATAGAACCGGAACGGATACAACGTTATCTAAAAACCTTCCCTAATTTCAATTCAACAAAGTCATGCTCATAATATCTTCCTTATTCGACAACAACATTCGCACAAGGTAGGGAGGTAGGGTGTCGTTTTTAGCAACCCTTTACTTTTCATTCCGTATGGTTTATAGGTTCATTACAAAGGAACAACCATGAAAATTATCAGCAAAAGAACTATTGCTTTGTTTACATTTCAAATCTTTTGCATTATGAACAACCACCTCGGCTCTTAAGGTGAGCTCGCCTTTGTCATACAACTTAACCGTCAGTTTTCCAAAATGGATTTTAAAGATAGTCATGTTTTAATCAGGTCTCTCGATACGCACCTCAAAGCCAGAGGCATTGTATTTTCGGTTATGCGGACGGTATTTTCTCCCAAAGATAGTTTTCAGCCGTGGTATATCCAATTTATCCCTGGACAGACTTATGATGTTTTGGTATACTTCATTAAGTCCAGTCCCTCTTTGAAATAAAAGATTACGACTATATTCTGCCTGATTTGCGGTTTTCAACCCATTCATTACCGTTAAGAATTTCCTGACAGTCATAAGGAGGATGACTGCACATTTTTATAGTGATATGCCCCCACTCTCTATCAATGATATGAAACGATGCCGCATTGTCTAAATCTTTGTCTGAGCCTTTCAGGTCGCCGTACCAATTTCTAAAGCCACCAGGGATAAGAAGTTGAGGATAATATGCATTTAAAACCAAACGGTCAATACAACTATATGTGCCTTCAATCACCTTCTGGTAATGTTCCGTTATTTTATCTTTGTATCTCATCAAACAAAGTTACTTCAATCTTCGGGATTCGTTTAGTCCTGGAATTAATTC
>JBAXRP010000275.1:0-5728 GCA_037131145.1 Bacteroidota bacterium | reverse complement strand
AGATCATCAACGACAGCAATAAAAACGGTTCCTGGTTCTTTGGCATCCTTGGAGGAGAACCGTTGCTATACAGGAATCTTACAAACCTCTTCAGTATCCACCCAAAGTCCTATTTCCAGCTCTTTACGAATGGCCTTCTGCTGGATGATAAAATGGCTGAAGAACTTCGCCGGTGTGCAAATGTGACGCCTCTCATCAGCTTTGAGGGGGATGAACCGGTAGCCGACATTCGGCGTGGTGGCTCATCCGTTTACCGGCGCACCCTAAGGTCCATCGCGATCTCTGTGGCTCATGGGCTCATAACAGGCGTTGCCATCAGCGTATGCAAATCGAATATCGAAATGGCGCTCTCTGCATCGTTTGTCGAAATGCTGCATCGGATGGGTGTGGTTTACCTATGGTATTACATCTACAGGCCGGCAGGTGAGAATCCCTGTTACGAATTGGCGCTATCATCCGGTGAAATCGAGCGGTTAAGGCGGTTCATTGTTGAAGGTCGAAGCAAGTTTTCAATGGTCATCATTGATGCTTATTGGGATGCTGAAGGAAATCCTTTCTGCCCTGCTGCCGAAGGAATGAGCCATCACATCAATCCCTTGGGGCACATCGAACCGTGCCCGGTGATCCAATACTCCTGTGGCATGGTTGGAGATGATGACATTAAGACAATCTACGAAGGATCTGATTTCCTCCGTAGCGTGAAAGCTGGAATCCACGCACAGACCAGAGGATGCATCCTGATGGAAAACCCGTCATGGCTTGCCTTGCTTGCCGCAGAACATCATGCAACTAATACATCGGGACGATTAGAGATGGATGAACAGTTACGCGCAGGCCAAATTGTATGCAGTCACGGCGGATGTCCGGTAATCCCTGAAACCAGTCGCCTTTACAGGTTCGCCAAACGGAGGGCATTTTTTGGACTTGGCGCTTATGGTTAACCATTTTCTTCTCTGAAATCAAAGAGTAAGGAGGAGAAACACAAAACTGGAAAATGATGAATGTTTTAGAATATCCAATTTCATTGCAGATTCCTGACATGATTTCGCTCAGAGGTGAGATATATGAAAAGGTGGATGACCATTTCAACCGTCATCCCGCTATGCCCCCAGTCTCCTGGCATAAACTGTCCGAATTCGCCGGAGAGCTGATGCGTGAAAACGAATGGGACGAGATCCATCGGGGATTTGTGATGCTTACCTGCGGAAATGCAGTATGGCGTAGGGTAGTTGAGACAGTTCCGTACCAGAGGAGGATACTGTTACTTCCACAATGCCTGAAAAACAGTCATTCATGCCAGGCAAGCATGGATGCCATCGGACTGATTTGCAACGAATGCGGCGGCTGCTCCATCCCGGCAATCGTTCATGAGGCTGAAAACCTAGGTTATGTTGTACTTGTAACCGAAGGAACTACCATCGCCACCCGGCTGATTGAAAGCGGTAAGGTGGATGTGGTGATTGGGGTGGGGTGCATGGAGGTCTTGCAGAAGATGTTCCAGTCAGTAAACAAGTTCGCAGTTCCTGCCATAGGAATTCCTTTGCTGACCAGCGGATGCAAGGATACCCGGGCCGACTTTGCATGGATCAGACAGGAACTTTATCGTTTTCGTAAAAATTCCTCCATCAGGCTCCTAAACCTGAATCACATCCGGAACAAAACCACATCACTTTTCGGCAAAGAGCAGTTGGAGCGTTTGCTGGCTCCGTATCAGAACGAAACCGTGATGATCGTGATCGATTCGTTATTGGCTGGAGGACAACGCCTCCGTCCTTTCATCGCCACCTTAACATACGAAGCATTCTGCACGCATCCTGATGATACGATCCTGAACCGGCTGGCTTTGTCGGTAGAGTGTTTTCACAAGGCATCGCTTATACATGACGATATCGAGGATGATGATCCACTGAGATATGGCAAGCAGACGATACATGCGCAGCATGGTATTGCCGTTGCCATCAATGCGGGGGATCTGTTGATCGGCGAGGGCTACAGGCTTATTGCAGAGAACAGGTTGTCGCCGGACATTCTAAGCGCCTGTTTCCGGGTGATCTCCGCCGGACACCGGGCGATGACCCTGGGGCAGGGGGCAGAACTGCTGGCTACCATCAGCAGGAAGATACTCTCAATGAAAGAGATCCTTGATATCTTTGAAAACAAGACTTCATCAGCCTTCCGGGTGTCGCTGCTTCTGGGTGGCACGATAGGAGGCGCAGATACTGAAACCCTGAACAAATTGGAACGGTTCAGCCATTTCACAGGCATTGCTTATCAGATTATGGACGACATGGAGGATTATAATGGGCAAAGAGGCGACATCCGGTTCAGGAAACCGTCGGTTCAGCTTGCCATGCTGATGAAAGAACTGCCGCAGGATGAGTGGGCTATTGTTGAGCAGGCGTTCATTGCTGGTGATTTTAACCTGATCTATCTCTATCTTGAAAACTATAAAACCAACGACCGATGTATATGCCTGCTGAAAGAAAATCTCGAACATGCGAAGGAAAGTCTGGAGAACCTCGTGAATATTGGTTTAAAACTGGCGCTTCATGAAATTCTTGGCAAGATTTTCGATAAATATCTGTAAATTCATAACTTATGTTTGCACTTTCCTCCACGTTCAGAGGAGAAAACTCATGTTCGGTCAAATGTACCAGGCGGCGTCGATCAACCTGTCGCTTAGAAGGGGCGTGAACCTGCTTGATGATTCTACTCAGGCAGAGATGAGGGCGTGGATTTATTCCCAACAGACAGAGGCAGGCGGATTTCCAGACCGTGGAGGTGAATCTGATCTTTATTACACTTTATTCGGGTTTTTCCTGTCCGAGGCTTTGGAGATGGAAATGGCGCTCCCCATGTTGAAAGAATATGTTCGGCGAACTGCTCAACCACAGAATCATACGGGAATTGATCTGTTTTGCCTTGCCATTCTTCATGCTTCGCTCTTTCCTGATGACCCGGCTACTGGCAGTTTTATCAGGGAAATCAGAAAGTTTCATAGAGAAAAGAAATTTATTCAGAATGGGTATTCCGGTTTCCTTGTGATCCTGTCGCTGTTGTATCTTCATGATTATGCAGGCGCCTGGCAGATTTTAAAATCATTTGGAAATGGCTGGAATGAAACCGATAAACCTTGTCCCGTTGTTTCCGCTGAACAGGTTCTTGCCAGTTTGAAATCGGGAAAAAAAGAAGGAATGGCGGAGCCAATCATGTCATTTTATCGCGTGAATGGCGGTTTTAATGCATTATCGAATGCTCCGTCGGCGGATCTGTTGTCAACTGCCGTGGCTCTTTTTGCCTTACGGTTCACAGGATACGATCTCCGCCTTATCAGACCGGACTGTTTTATTTTTATTGATGGATTATACTACGAGGGAGGATTCAAAGCCAACGCGCTTGACGCCCAAATAGACGTTGAATATACTTTTTACGGCTTGCTTGCATTGGGGGCATTGAATTATGGGGTAAAGCCGGTAGATTTTTGATATTTCACTCTTTCGCCACTTCACGACTTCTTAATTTATGACACGAACTGATTTGGAGTACCGATTTACTTTTCTCTCGGGGAAACTTACTTCAGAATTGAACGCTGCCGGTTTCTGGACAGGGCGGTTATCGTCGAGCGCCCTGGCGACTGCTGTTTCCGTTGTGGCTCTCAGATTAGGCGACCCGGACCAGTCGCGCGAAAGGATTACCCGCGGAATTGCCTGGCTCGCTGCTACCATCAATGAGGATGGTGGATTCGGCGATACACCAGGCAGTTTAAGCAACCTGAGCGCCACTCTGCTCTGCTATGCCGCGATCCGTTTTTGTGCTAATGATTGCAATGACATTTGTGATAGCCGACCATTGCCCCAACAGCTATTGCCCAATATTTCTGATAAGGAGGATCAAGTTCTAATCCTCCATCGGATAGAACAATATCTAAACAGTGAGGGGGTGGATCTGAAATCAACCGGGGTTGTCACTTCAATCCTTGGTTATTACGGCAATGATTATACATTTTCGGCGCCAATCCTATCCATGTTAATGATCTGCCGGGTATTGGATTCAGCGACGCTGGATCATATTCCAACTCTTCCCTTCGAACTGGCTTTGCTACCCTTCTCGCTTTACCGGTTCTTTAATTTACAGGTGGTAAGCTATGCCATTCCCGCGCTGGTGGCAGTGGGGATATACCAGCTTAAGCATAAGCGCCGGCGAAATCCGGCGACGGCATTTATCAGGGCAAGAGCGATCGAACCGGCATTGCGCAAATTGCTGGCGATGATGCCAGAAAGCGGAGGGTTTCTAGAGGCAATTCCTTTGACGGCATTCGTGGCAATGTGTCTTATCCAATCTGGGTTCGGCAATCGCCAGGTCGTTTTACAGGGAATCGGATTTTTAAAGAACGTTCAGCGCTCCGATGGAAGCTGGTCCATTGATACAGATCTCTCTACTTGGGTTACTACACTCAGTGTCAAAGCGTTTGGAAATCATATTCACGAGAAATTGACAATTCTGCAGAAGGACCGGTTGCGTTTGTATCTGACCGATAATCAGTATCAGATATCACATTTATTTAATAATGCCCGACCGGGAGGGTGGGGGTGGACATCTTTCTCGGGATCGGTACCGGATGCTGATGATACAGCGGGAGCCATCCTGGCTTTGATATTACTTGAGCAGGGAGGGAAAACATTGAAAACTGAAATTCTCCGCGGTTGTTCATGGCTTGCCGGTATCCAAAACAGTGATGGCGGGATTCCCACTTTTTGTAAAGGCTGGGGACGACTCCCGTTCGACCGCAGTTGTGCCGACCTGACAAGTCATGCCATTCTGGCATGGACAAAAACCATTGATCGTTATTGTTCAGAGATGCAGGAAATTGAGATTGCAAAATTGAAAGGATATGCAACCCGAGCCCTCCGGTTCCTGGAAAAGGAACAATATGCCGATGGATCCTGGCTGCCGCTGTGGTTTGGAAACCAGTTGACCGGCGACAAAAAAAACCCGGTTTACGGAACTGCCCGCGCGATGGTTTATCTCCAGGATGCCCTTTCCTGCAATATCATTGACGATGTGATGAAGAAACTCATGGTAAGCATGGTGAACTCTGCCAATCTTTATCTTTCGCATCAGCAGAATGATGATGGAAGCTGGGGCGCCAAAAAGGGAATCGAGGGAAGCATCGAAGAGACTTCACTTTCCATTTGTGCATTGGCTGCAACCGAATCCGTCAGGTGTGAAAAGGGGTTTGCCTGGCTTGACCGTGAATATCGGGAGAATGGATTGCCTTCGAAACCAATCGGGTTATATTTTGCTACGTTGTGGTATGACGAAAAGTTATACCCAATAGTTTTTTATCTCGAAGCCTTACGGAGGGCATTACAACAGATTGTACCACTCTGAATGTTTGCTCATTGGGAGGTCGCCATTCCCACATGTTTGCACATCCTGCCGTACCAGTCATCCCTGTTCTATTACTTGTGCATTAGCTCGTCCAACACCATCAGATAATTTTTCTAAAGCCAAAACAACTAGTTTTTTTGATCCAATACTGCGACCTCATTTAATTTGCCCAATCCCTCCGATCCATAGTTCATCTACATGGACTTCACCTTAAAGCCGGTCATTAGCTGCCATGTGAATGAGTAAATGGGAAAAACTTACATGCGGCTGTACTATAAGATCATGTTATGTTAATTAGCCCCGTACTCGTCGTACTGAGGGTAGGGGAGGGTCGGAA
>JBAXRP010000274.1:0-5764 GCA_037131145.1 Bacteroidota bacterium | reverse complement strand
GCTTATTTTTGAATCGGGTAATTCTTTTCGAAGAAACGAAGATATTGCAAAATATCTTTATTCTTGTACAGTATGGGATAATTTTCCACAGAAATAACAAAAGCGAAATATTCTCCGGCATTCTCTAATTTCGTAAAGATATATTTACTGTCGAGGATGCCAAGAAAATAATTCATGGCGGTTTCACTGTTATCAAAATTATTTACAGTAACCATCTGGCGCCCTTGATCCAGCAACAGGCTGTTAACCATCAGGTTTTCAAGATCGTGAAATTTTGAGTTGTAGTCTGAAATTTTAATCTTCAACGCATCCACGTCCACCAGATTGTCATTTACAACGAGCACATAAAAATGCAGGGCGGCAGGATCAAATTTGTAAAGTTTCAGGGTGTTATCTAACACAGTGGTCGAATCAGTTGAAATCGGTTTCCCTTTTGCATCTTTCTGTGTTCCGAGAAAAATAAGTACGTTTTCGGCCAATTGCTTAACACTGCTTTTGGGGTAATCCTTAACCACTTTATTCATCGCTACCACCAACGAATCTACGATTTCAATTTTCCCTAAGGCAAGTGCACGTAAATAGTCGAATTTAGGCATGAGGATCGAATCAGAAGTGTAATGGGAACGTGCAATGTCAGCATTGTTGATAACCATATAATACTGTTGGTTCGTAAAGGCCTTGTAAGTGTCGTTATACAACAGCGATGCCTCTGATTTCCGGGCATTAATCTCAATGTAAAAATTTGGATTTACAAGCAGTTTTGCATAATCGCTTTCGGGGTTCTGTGTCAGAATCTGGTTTTTGTACTGATCGCTCTTAGGTTGATTCTTTAAATGTAAATACAGCATACACAGTTCATAAGCGGTTTGTAGCTTATATTTATTGTCGGGATACTTACTCAGCAGTGTCTTGAAGGTTTGGGTCGAATTACCATAGTCGCCAAGTCCTTCTACATATATAAATCCTGACTGGTAATAAGCTTCGATAATCATATCATTGGAAATCTTCATTCTGTCTTTATCAAAGGGGAGATCCTTGATATAATATGCACGGTCTTTGGGATTCTTTGATTTGGCTAAAAATTTTTTCCCTTCCTTAGTCGTATCGCTAGGTGCAGCGCCCTGGACAGTATCTGTCGTCTCAGGCTCATTGGAAAATGAAGCCAGAGTTTTATCAGTCAAAAACCAATTGTCCTCAGATTTTCGCTGTCCCCATTTGCGCTTAAAGGTTGAAAACCCAACTGACATGGTACTTGGGTTGTAGAAATACCATCGGCCTTCTCTTGATCCGATGGCTTGCTGTTCCTGTCCGGCATTCGTGCCTAATAAATACTGGGATTCAACTTTTTTCTGTTCCTCAATTTGTTTTTTACGCTCCTCCTCAACCAGTTTGGAGATAATCTGATCGATAATTTTATTTCGTTGGCCTTCCGGCATCGAAGCCAATTTTTGCAAACTATCCTGTCGCTGAATGACCTGAAGGTTTTTTATCAGGTCGGCGAGGGTAAGGGTTCTTTTGGCCAGTTCCTTGTAATTGGGATAATCTTTAGGAAGGAACTGCATAGTGCTGTCATAATATAACTGTGAAGTAATGTAATTACGGGTTCCAAAAAAAATGTCTGCCAGGTCAAGAGAAGAAATTGCCTTTTGGTAATTATTCGTATGGCTGTTGCTGACTGATTTTTTAAAATAATCAACAGCACTAACGGTATCGCTGTCTTTCAAGGCGATATGGGCAAGTGCAAAATATATCTGATCCAGAAAATCTTTATTTTTATCATCTTTAAGCATCTTTGTCAGCTTTTTGATGATATAGTCCCGGTTCCCGTTTTTTGCATTGTAACATTGTGCCAGGTTGATCTTGGCATTGAATTCCATTTCGTATGTTTTGGCATGCCTGACCACATCAACATACAACTGTGATGCTTCATCAAGTTCCCCGTTGAGTTGATGAATCTGGGCCAGGATAAATTTGCAGCGGGTTCGCAGGGCAGAAGAAGGTTTCAATTCCAGAGCGCGGTTGAGATATGGAACGGCAGCATCAAAGTTTTTCTGCATGATATAAAACTGACCATATACCAAGTTCAACTCAGTTTCATATTTTTCCGGCGCTTCGCCTTTTGTGATCTTGCTCTGCAGCATATCGAGCATCGGTTCTGCCCTGTTGAAATCGCCAAGTTGAATGTTTGCCTTCGCCTGCCATAGCATGGCTTCATACTTGAGTTCACTCTCGTTGTAGGTCTTGATAACAAACTCAAAGGTACGCCGGGCCATAGAATAATCCTGCTTATAGAAATTGCATTTACCAATCAGCAGATATGAATCATCAATCCATCGCACATATTCCTTGCGGTTGAATTGCATCGAGTGTTTGTTGATTGCCTTGGAAGCTTTTTTTATAGCAATGTCGGCATACTGGGAAATTTTCGTGGAATTTGTTTTATCGCCGTAGTTGTAAACAGGCAGTACCAAAGCATAATTATCTTTCAATCCGGCATTGTATTCTTTAAGTCCCTGACGAAGATTATCCATGCCATTCCAATACACATTGTAATGGGATGTGAGGTTATGGTAAGTTCTGCGAACATAGGTGTTTTTCTTGGTGGAACAAGCGTTGAACATAGTCAACCCTGACAAAACCAGAATCCATACGGAGAGAGTAAATATCTTCGACGATCTCAAAACATTAAGGCCTTTACAAGAGTATTAACTATAATTTTACAAAAATATTTTAAATTTTTGAATTTGACCTGATATATACCGAAAGTTATCAAATTTGAAAGGTGAGTCATTGCCAGACTAGGAAGATTTGCGGACTCGCATAATTTTCCGATATTTGCACCGTTTGAAGGGGCAGCGCGTGCGATATGGCTTTTGAGAGAAAAGAAAAAAGAAAAGGAAAGTGGACTGAAAAATGGCGAAATAAATACCGCCTTGTTTTCATGACAGATGATACGCTGGAAGAGCGATTTACATTCCGGCTGTCAAGGATGAATGTGTTCATTGCCCTGGGAACCCTTACCATCGTTCTTATTTTTCTTACAAGTATTCTGATCGCCTTTACACCATTGCGCGAGTATATACCTGGCTATACCAGCGTAGGGTTGACTACGAAACTCTACCGACTGCAAATTAAAACCGATTCTATCGAACATGATCTTGTTAACAAAGACCGGTTTATACAAAATCTGAAAGATATTATCAACGGAAAAGACTTGATGGAAGACAAGCCGATTGTCAGGGATACCTTGAAACGTTACGACAACATTAAAATTAAACGTTCATTAGAGGATTCTTTGTTACGCCTTGATGTGGAGAACCAAAGCAAATATAACCTGTATAAAATGGAAACCATGGAGACTTCCAGTCAGAAGAAGGCCTCCATCGGAGGTGTTTTATTCTTTGCACCCCTGAAAGGAATTGTTACGAATGGCTTCGATCCTGTTCAGAACCATTATGGGGTTGATATTGTTTCAAAGCAAAACGAAGCTGTAAAAGCTGTACTCAATGGTACCGTATTGTTAAGCAGCTGGACGCTTGAGACAGGATATGTGATTATTATTCAGCATTCGCAAAATATAGTTTCGGTTTACAAACACAATTCAGCCATTCTAAAAAAGACCGGGGATTATATAAGGGCAGGCGAACCTATAGCAATTGTTGGGGAAACAGGCGAACTGGTTACGGGACCGCATCTCCATTTTGAACTTTGGAATGAAGGCAATGCTTTGAATCCAAAGGATTATATTACATTTTAACATATTCCGAAACGCGTTTGAAGAAAAACATTGCCATATTAGGATCTACCGGGAGCATTGGAACACAGGCATTGGATGTAGTCCGCAGTCATCCTGACCTGTTTTGCGTTGAGGCGCTCACTGCATATTCTAACTGCGACTTGCTGATCAAACAGGCCATTGAATTCAGCCCCAACGCTGTGGTGATCGGAAATGTTGACTGCTATTCAAAAGTTTCAGAAGCCTTAAAATCATTTCCTGTAAAAGTATTTGCCGGCCAGGAGTCCATTGCACAGATTGTAGAAATTGATGAGATCGACCTGGTAATAAGTGCATTGGTTGGCTACGCCGGACTAAAACCTACCCTTGGTGCAATCAATGCCGGGAAAAATGTTGCGCTGGCCAATAAAGAGAGCCTGGTGATTGCGGGTGATCTGGTGATGGCTGAGGCCCTTCGGAAAAACGTTATGATCCTGCCTGTCGATTCTGAACATTCTGCCATATTTCAATGCCTTGCCGGAGAACAACCAGGTACCGTTGAAAAAATTTACCTGACCGCCTCGGGTGGCCCTTTCCGCGGGAAAAAGAGAATGGAGCTGGTTGACATTACCAAAGAGGCAGCGTTGAAGCATCCCAACTGGTCGATGGGTCATAAAATTACAATTGATTCGGCATCCATGATGAACAAAGGCTTGGAGGTGATTGAAGCACGATGGCTTTTCAATCTTCAGCCTGAACAAATAGATGTAATCATCCACCCGCAATCTGTGATTCACTCCATCGTGCAATTTGTGGATGGTTCAATGAAAGCCCAGATGGGACTTCCCGATATGAAACTCCCGATCCTTTATGCCATGTCATTCCCGGCACGTATCAGATCAGATTTTCCCCGCTTCAATTTTGCCGATTTTACCAAACTTACCTTTGAATCGCCTGATAAAGATTTGTTTCGTAGCCTGGCTTTGGCCTATATCGCCCTTAAAGAGGGTGGCAATATGCCGTGTATTCTTAATGCAGCCAATGAAGTAGCTGTCAACGCTTTTTTAAATGGGCGGATCGCCTTCCTTGGGATGCCCGAAGTGGTCGAACATTGCATGAAAACGGCGTTCTTCGTTCAAAAACCTTGTTATGACGACTATGTTGCCACTCACCGCGAAACACTCGAAAGGGCTGAGATATTTATCAAACAATCAATGAATCACTAATAAAAAATTCAAAAAAACGCATGGAAGTCTTTATAAAAATCGTTCAATTACTGCTCAGTTTGTCAATTCTTGTTATATTTCATGAATTCGGACATTTTATTGCAGCTCGGCTGTTTAAAACACGGGTTGAGAAGTTTTACCTGTTTTTTGACCCATGGTTTTCCCTCTTTAAATTAAAAAGAGGGGATACCGAATATGGTGTTGGCTGGGTCCCACTTGGCGGTTACGTTAAAATTTCGGGAATGATCGATGAATCGATGGATAAAGAGCAGATGAAACTTCCGCCCCAACCCTGGGAATTCCGATCAAAACCAGCCTGGCAAAGGCTGATTATCATGCTGGGTGGCGTGACTGTCAATGTTCTTCTCGCAATAGTAATTTATATTGCTATGCTTACGATGTGGGGTGAACAGTATCTGCCAACCTCTGAGGTGAAATATGGAATTGCGGTTGACTCCTTAGGCTATCAGATGGGACTTCGTGACGGAGATCGTGTAATTTCCGTGGATCATAAACAGGTTGAAGATTTTTCTGCCATTCCGAAGACGATCATTCTTGAAGAGGCAAAAACAATGCAGGTGGTGCGGAGCGGGCAGAATATTGATGTTCAGGTTCCGCCCGGGTTCATCAGCCGGCTAATCAAACAAAAAACGCCCGAATTCATTGCCGTTAGATTTCCGTTTGAAGCCGGGAAATTTGCACCCGGATCACCGGCAAAGGCTGCCGGAATGCAGATCGACGACAAGATTATCGGGCTGAATGATTCTGTTTTGATCTATTTTGACCAGTTCAGGGCATGTATTCAGAAATATAAGAATAAAAC
>JBAXRP010000273.1:0-5841 GCA_037131145.1 Bacteroidota bacterium | reverse complement strand
ACAGATCCCACAGGCATAATTGCCACGATAACTGCGAGCGTGAATGTAAATTGCTTCGGCGGAACCAATGGAACGGCAACTGTTACTGTTTCAGGCGGAACGTCGCCATATACCTATCTATGGAGCAACTCTCAGACTACTGCAACAACTACCGGATTATCAGCGGGTCAATATACTGTCACCGTTACCGGAACCGGTGGATGCAAAGCAATAGCTCTTGCCACAATCACGCAACCTGACCTTTTGATAGCTCAGATTGTCGCTTCGACCAATGCAACCTGCAATGGTTTATCCAACGGAACAGCCACCGTGAACGCTACAGGCGGAATCACTGGTTATACGTACTTATGGAGCAACCTCCAGACCACGGCAACAGCTACCGGACTTTCACAGGGAACCTATACCGTCACCGTCACCGATACTCACAATTGTACAGCAACGGCCAATGTTTCCATCACGCAATCTTCACTGTTGTCTGCTAGCGTTACCGTTAATCAAAATGTTACATGTTATGGCGGGAATGACGGCATAGCTACTGTTACAGTTTCAGGGGGCGCCCAACCGTTTATTATCAATTGGAGTAACGGATCATCAGGAACAGTTGCTACGGGACTTACTGCCGGAAATTATCAAATAACTATTTTCGACGCCAACGGATGTACCGCCAGCGCAAATGTGACAATAACACAACCTGTCGGACCAATTACTGTAAATGCAGGCGTGGATGCAGCAATATGTAGTTCCGCAGGATCATATACTTTGGCAGGAAGTTCTTCCAATTCAACTTCCGTCCATTGGACTACAAGCGGTACCGGTACATTTAGCAATGCCAATATTCTGAATCCAATTTACACGCCAAGTCTGGCAGATATTACTGATGCTCAGGTACAGTTAACTTTAACGGCTTCGGGAAATACCGGATGTCAAACTGTGAACGACTACATGGTACTTACAATCTGGCAGGCGGCAACTGGGTATGCAGGCAAAGACGCCAGGCTCTGTAATGGTAATTCCTACCAGATTCTGGATGCAAGAGCTACCCATTATTCCAGTGTCCTTTGGACCATAGACGCTCCTGGAACCGGAACATTAGCAAACGCTACTACATTAACGCCAACCTATACTCCGCTGACAGGATTTTCCGGAACGGTGACATTGACATTAACTGTAACTCCAATGGGCGGAACGACTTGTCCTGTAGTAACCGATCAGATTACCTTGACCGTTAATTTAGCCCCAACAGTTGTTGCAGGCGCAAATTCCGCAATTTGCAGCTCCGTCGGATTCTATACTTTGAGCGGTTCAGCTACAAATTATTCTTCGATCCATTGGACTACCAGCGGAACCGGAACTTTTACTCCCACCGCTGCCAACATCCTGAATGCAGTTTATATTCCAAGCTCTGCGGATTTCGTCACAGGTCAGGTAAATCTTACACTTACTGCTTACGGAACTGGAATTTGCGGAATGGTAAGCGATATGATGGTTCTAACGCTTTCGCCGATGGCAACTGCCAATGCAGGACCTGATGTTTCAACCTGCGCAGGCAGCCCATTTATACTCACCGGAGCTACTGCAACTAATTATTCTGGTATTACATGGAGTGGAGGAACAGGCAGCTTCAGCAATATTCATGCGCTGAATCCTACTTATACGCCAGGCGCCGGAGAAACCGGAAATGTTATCCTTACGCTCACTGCTACAGGATTAGGCACATGTTCTGATGTAAGCGATGTTATGACGCTCACCATTATCAATGCGCCAACTGCCAATGCCGGCGCCGACGTTTCGATTTGCGCTACAACCGGACACTATATCTTACTTGGTTCTGCCGCCAATTATTCTTCAATACATTGGACAACAAGTGGAACCGGTACATTTACTCCGAATGCCACAACTCTTGCTGCAACTTACAATCCAAGCGCCTCCGATAATGCCACCGGTCAGGTGCAGATTACTCTGACTGCCAATGGCAATGGAAACTGCGGAAATGTAAGCGACATGATGGTAATAACGATCCTGATGGGAGCAACCGCTAATGCCGGTCCGGATATGACAATCTGTGCTGGAACAACCTACGAACTTATCGGAGCGCAAGCCACAAACTATACCAGTCTGGTTTGGACAACCACAGGAACAGGTATTTTCTTACCAAATGCCACCTCCCTGAATCCATTCTATATTGCAAGCGCCGCAGATACTGTGACAGGAGCAATAACTCTTACTCTGACGTCAACCGGCAATGGCTTATGCGCTACTGCCAGTGATGCAATGATTCTGACCATCAAAAAAGCCCCGATTGCAAATGCAGGCGCCGATGCGTCAATATGCGCCTCCACGGGAACATACCAGTTGAATGGAACTGCATTGCACCAGGTTTCAGTTCTGTGGACTACCGGAGGAACGGGAACTTTCACTCCGCTTGCCGCCAACATTCTGAATCCGGTTTACAACCCAAGTCCTTCGGATTTTGCCGCCGGACAGGTTCAACTTACACTCACGGCGATAGGAGAAAGCGGCTGCGGCATTATTAGCGACATGATGGTAATTACGATGAATCCATTGCCGGCGCTATATGTTGTCACCGGAAGCGGAAGTTATTGTGCAGGAGGTCCAGGGGTTGTTGTTGGTCTGTCAGGTTCGCAGGCAGGAATTCGCTATACCCTTATTCCGGGAGGTAATGAAGTTATTGGAACCGGTACCGCCATTAATTTTGGCTCTCATACTGCCGGAACCTATACAGTTACCGCCTTAAATACAACTACCAGTTGCTTATCCAACATGACCGGGTCAGCCATTGTTACAGTTAACCCGCTCCCAACGGCATTTAGCGTAACCGGAAGCGGAAGCTATTGTGCAGGAAGCGCCGGCGTTGTTGTTGGACTTTCCGGTTCGCAAACAGGGGTTTCATACACTCTGAATCCTGGCGGTTTAATTGTTGTCGGAACGGGAAACGCCATAACCTTTGGCATACAGACCGCGGGAACCTATACCGTTTCGGCGCATAATACAACCACGCTTTGTTCAAATACAATGACCGGTTCGGCAATTATCACAATGTATCCAATGCCGGTCGTAGTCACACATCCACAGGCAGCCTGCTCACCCAACACAGTTGATCTGACTGCCGCGGCAGTTACATCAGGATCAACTGCCGGGTTAATTTTCACCTACTGGACAGATGCAGCAGCCACAATCGCCTATACCACGCCAACATCAGCCACGGCGGGAACATATTATATCAAAGGTACGCAACCGGTGGCGGGATGTTTCGATATCAAGCCCGTTACTGTCACTGTTAATCCAATACCAGCCGCTAATGCCGGAACAGCAGGCTTAATATGCGCCGGCTCAGGTTACACAATTGGCGCAACAACTGTTCCAGGCAGCTCGTACATTTGGACCTCGACGCCTGCCGGGTTTACCTCAACTCTCTCTAATCCCTTGGTCAGCCCATTGGTAACTACCACCTATACTCTCGTGGAAACCATCGCCGCCACAGGATGCGCGAATACACATAATGTAATTGTAACTGTGAATCCTAAGCCGAGCCTTGTCATTACTAACCCGGATGCTGTTTGTGTCCCGGATAAGGTTGATCTCACCGCCCCGGGTATAACTATAGGCAGTTCGCTTGAAGGTGTGACATTGAGCTACTGGCTGGATGTTGCCGCCACTACTCCAATGACCAATTATACTGCGGCCGGAGCAGGTACATATTACATCAAAGCCTCTACTGCGGCTGGTTGTTTTGACATAAAACCGGTGACGGTAACGGTAAATTCATTACCCTGGGTATTTACCGTAACGGGAGGTGGATTCTATTGTCCCGGTGGACCTGGGGTACTGGTAACCGTAACCGGCTCACAGGTTGGCGTTAACTATTCATTATGGATCGAATTAACTCTTGTTCATACAGGAATTCCGGGAACCGGAGGACAGATTTCATTCCCACCCCAAATAGTGGCAGGAAAATATTCCATTCAGGCAGAAAATGCAACTACTCATTGCACCAACTGGATGTTTAATTGTGTTGAGATTTTCATAGAGCCGCAGTTGCCTGTAAGTGTTTCTATTGCAGCAAGCGCTAACCCGGCGCCTACAGGCGTGGCGGTGACATTTACGGCGACCCATGTCAATGGAGGCGTAGCGCCAACTTACCAATGGAAGGTGAATGGCTTAAATGTCGGATCTAATCTTTCTACCTTCACATACACTCCTGTGAATGCCGATGAGGTAAGCTGTGTGCTTACTTCGGATATAACCTGTGTATCGGGCAATCCTGCAACATCTAATATAATTACTATGGGGGTGATGGGCATTCCATCAACAATATCGGTTACAGGAAACATTGTTAACGGACAGTCAATTTGCTACAACGCTCTCCAGACTATCACAGTTGCCGGTAGCGGAACCACTTTCACCGTTCTTTCCGGCGGCAGCGCAACCATGATTGCTGGGCAGAAAATAGTGTATATGCCCGGAACCACCGTTCACGCAGGCGGCTACATGCATGGTTATATAACAAATAACAACCAATACTGCGGGCAACCTCCCGCTTCGATCCCAAAAGTTGTAACAGAAGGAGAAGATACGCTTTCTGTCAATTTTGGACAAACTTTCTTCACAATCTATCCTAACCCAACAACAGGAAACTTCACACTTGAACAAAAGAGTGGGAAAATTTACGGAAAAGTTAATGTTGAAATTTATGGAATGCGTGGAGAAAAATTAATAACCGGCGAACTGATAGGAGAGAAGAAGCGCGAGTTCTATATTTCAGATCTTCCGCACGGACTCTATTTTGTAAAAGTTGTCGCCGAAGAATATGTCGAAACCTTTAAACTTGTTAAAACAAGATAACCTGATTTCACATAACCCCATGCTTCGGCGTGGGGTTTAAAACACCGAACCCCATGCCGAGGCATGGGGTTTTTTATTCTTCATTGATGGAAACGAACCATCGTAAGTGGGTTCACCAAAAAAATTAAAACAAGCAGGATAAACGGGCTGTTCTTTCACTCCGAAAAGTGGTTATAAAAATCAACATTTGGCTAAAACACCGTTTATTAGCAACTTGAATTGCCACGACCTTAAGGTCGTGGCAATTGATAATCAGCTTCTTATTTGGCTTTAGCTAAAAATCATTTACTTTTCGGAGTTGATACAATCCTTTAGCGCCTTTGTTAGATATTGATACTGCTCCATGCAATTGTATAGCTGAACGGAAATCCTGATTAACCGGGAATCGGGCTCCAGCCAATTCCACACTGGTATTTCTATTCCATAATCCTCAAACAAGCGGGACTGAAGGAGATCGAAGCTCTTATAATCATGCGGAATTTCTTCCAATGGTAGCGAAACTGGAAATGACGCCATCGAGGCAACCATTGAATCGGGGCATGGGCGATCAATTTCAAGCGCGCCACAAATCAGATTGCGGGCTTCGAGGCAAAGATCGTGGTTGCGTTTCATAATGGCGCTCCAGCCACCCGCAAGCAAAGAACCCATGTAATCAATAGCGTCGGCTACACAAAGTACTGCGGAAGGTTCCCAGGTTCCGGGCCAGAAAAACCGTTCGGTAAAAGGTTCGGCGTCGTAACCGGCATGGCTGATTACAACCGGAACTATCTCTTTCTGCCGGTCTTTCCGAACATGAAGAATCGCCGCCCCTTTTGGCGAGCAAAGCCATTTATGACAGTTGGCGGTATAATAGGCGGCGCCGGTTTCATTCAGGTTCAGCGGAATGCTGCCCAATGCATGAGCGCCATCAATCATCGTGTCAATCCCTCGTTTATCGAGTTCCTTTACAATGATTTCAACCGGATGAATCAGCCCGGT
>JBAXRP010000272.1:0-5859 GCA_037131145.1 Bacteroidota bacterium | reverse complement strand
ATAGAAAGAATTGAAAGACCCGTTTTAAACCCCGAAGGGGTGAAATTATTCTTCAAAATGCCTGCTATATACAAACTTATTTACAATTCGTTTACACGTTTACTCGTTACTTTACAACCGCGCTTTTAAAACTATTCGAGTAGGCGCTGAAAAATCCGATTCCGCCATTGCTGATATTTCCCTGGACATTAGCGGGAGGTCCGCTGAAGAAGGGAATACTAAACCCCGACCGTTTCACCTGGTCAATAAAATTGAAATACTCTTTCGTAATGCCCGACATCTGAAGGGTAATCACATCTCCGGGATAGAGCGTTTCCCATTTGTGAGCATTATTCAGGTAAATCACGTTCACGCCGGTCATGTAGCTGCCGTTGTAAAATTTATCGTCGGAAACTACTTTTTTAGTGATTGTATCGGTCATCAAAACGCCATTTCTGTATAAGTTGAATAGATAATAATTTACCTCGTCGCCGGGTTCCTGCGCCCATAGTTTAATAGTCCAAAAACCTTCGCGACCCATGTCGGAACGGAATTCGGCAGCTACCGAATCGAGTCGCGTTACCGGTTTAAGGGCAGAGGAGGCTTCATAAACAGATTTTCCGGCAATCGCTTCCGGTAGTTCAACATGCAGCGTATAGGTTTTACCTGCCTCGCCGGCAAAACCTGGATGAGTTTCATAGATTCCTGAAGAACCGATTTCAGATTCCTGAAGAGGAAAAATGTTGTAGCCGTCTGATAGAAAAACATTGGCATTTACAACCTTTGGAACTGCCGTATTGGAGAAATAATCCGCAGATTTGGTAAGCGTTACGCGATAAATGCCGGTATCAGATTCAATATTCCCATCAACCACGAGTCGCGTATAGGTAGTGTCGAGTTCAATAACAATTTCTTCGGTGCAGGAAACTGCAATAAAAACCAAAGCGAGGAAAAAAAGTATTTTATTTATCATTGTTGAAATGGAAATTAAAAGTGACGGAAGGAATAATTCCGAAAAGATAGACTTTTTCGGCTTTGGTTATATCCGGATTTACTGCATCCTGCGTAAAATTTACCGACCAGGTATTATGCCGGTTGTAGGCATTGTAAACGGAAAAATTCAAATCCCAGTTGAATTTTCTGCCAGGCTTTTCCTTGCTGTACAAGATGAGGGAAAGGTCGAGCCGGTGATAATCCTGGTAACGATATTGGTTTCGGTCGGAATAGATTGGAATAATTTTTCCGCCGATTTCCGCCCTGCCGGTAGGAAAAGTAACTGGCGCTCCGGTTGCGTAAACCCAATTTGCCGACACCGTAAAACGCTTGCTGATAACATAGTTTAAAACGATGGAGATGTTGTTGGGCTTGTCATAAGGAGCCGGGTAGGCATTATTACCGTTGATGCCGCTGATTTGCCGGAATGTCCGCGAATATGTATAACTTATCCATCCGCTAAGTTTTTTCTCATTCAGCCTTACGAGAAATTCCAATCCATACGACCATGCCTTGCCTGTGCGAATTTCGCCTTCCAGTTTACTGTTCAGCAGCAGTTCTGCAAAATCTTTGAAATCAACAACGTTTTGCATCCACTTGTAATAAC
Organism: Bacteroidota bacterium; assembly: GCA_037131145.1. Taxonomy (GTDB): domain Bacteria; phylum Bacteroidota; class Bacteroidia; order Bacteroidales; family FEN-979; genus CAIVAT01. The sequence continues at coordinate 4,280 of JBAXRP010000272.1, read as the reverse complement.
CTTCCACCGATGTTTCAATTGTATTTCTGCGGAAATTCCTGAAATAACCAACGGCAATCTGATCGGCAATCTGCGGTTTTATATTCGGACTTGCGGGAAACCAGATGTCGAGCGGGGTTCCGACGGTTGAATTCTGCGCTAATTGAAGATATTGGTAGGTTCGGGCATAACTGGCTTTTACAGAGTGTTTGCTGTTAAAATCATATAAAAGTCCCAGCCGCGGTTCAATACCGGCATAAGTGTTATAAAGTTCCAACGACTTGTAAACAGTAGAATCTGTCGCCTTGAAGGCAGAGTCGTAATGATAAACTGTTCCGGGTCCGGTATTCTGGAACATCGAAAACCGGAGTCCGTATTTGATAGTAAAATGTTCTCCCAGTTTTTGTTCATTATTGCCGTAAACCCCGGTTTCAAAGGCATAATTGTTTGGCACTTTTACATCGGTGAAAACAGTTTCATTTCCGATTCCAACAGCCTTGCCCGGTTGAAACATGTGATATGTAACCGATGCGCCGAACCTGATTGTGTTGCTGGTATTCATATAATAACTGAAATCGCCTTTTACGCCAACGTCGCGCAGACTCGAAGACCATTCAAATGAATTGTTGTTTCCCGCCGGCGTACCAAGAAAATACCGGTAGTTACTGTAAACCAGTGAAAAATTTGAGAAAAGTCGCCGGGTAAAGAGGTGATTCCATCTGAAAGTAGCTGTTTCATTGCCCCAGTTCATACCGGCAAAGTTGTTTGTAAACACATCTCTGCCAAAATACCCGGATAAAAAAATCTGATTATTTTCATTTATACGGTAGTTTATCTTGGCATTAAGATCGTAAAAATAGAGCCGGTTGTTCTGCAAAGCCTTGTTAGATGAAAGCGGAAGGAAAATATCGGCATAAGTTCGCCTGCCCGAAACTACGAATGAAATCCGGTCTTTCCATATCGGACCTTCAACGGTAAGACGGCTTGAAATGAGTCCAATCCCGCCGTTAACCTCATATTTCTTTGAATTTCCATCATTCATCCGAATATCAAGAACCGAGGCGAGCCTTCCTCCGTAATTGGCAGGGATATCCCCTTTGAAGAGCTTTACATCCTTGATGGCGTCGTTATTAAAAACCGAGAAGAACCCCATCAGATGAGAGGCGTTATATACGGTGGCTTCATCGAGAAGAATCAGGTTCTGATCGGGCGCTCCGCCGCGGACGCTGAAGCCGCTGGAACCCTCTCCAACCGATTGCACACCAGGAAGCATCTGAATTGCCTTGATGATATCCACCTCGCCCATAAGCGCAGGAATTCGCTGAATCGTTTTTATGTCCATCCGGAAAGTACTCATTTCCGGCTTTATCACATTTTTATCATTTCGTTCGCTGGTAACCTCAACCTCTTTAAGTTCCTGTTGTTGCGGCGCGAGTTCGAGTGATATTTTATAATCCTTGATAAGATCGACTGAACGTTCTATTGATTGGTATCCGATATAGGAAAAGGTGAGAGTATATTTCCCCCCGGCGAGCGTAAGCGAGTAATTTCCATAAACATCGGTGACAGTCCCGGTTCTCAGCTCCTTCACAAAAATTGTTACGCCAACAAGCGCTTCGCCACTATTCCCATCGGTGATTTTTCCGCTTATGGAGAATCTCGTAGGCGTTTCTATAGTTCGGGAAAAGAGGTTAGCCTGAAAAAAAGCAGCAAAAAAAAAGATAAGAAGAAAGGAGGGTTTTTTCATCAACAGAAATTGGAAGGTTAATTATTCGCGGATGATCCGGAATTCGCCATTGGCATTGATTTTAATAATCTGAGAAGGCTTGATAATATGAATAAAATCCATCCTCTCTTTTACCACATAGTCAACGCCGGCGATAATTTCTGCGGAAATATGGCGGAATGTTTTAGGAGGGGCTTCCCCCGAAATATTGGCTGAAGTTGAAACGATTGGTTTTCCAAAGGCGCTTATCAGTTGGTGACAAAACCCGCTTTTCACGATTCTGATCGCGATAGATTGGTCTGCGGCGACAACCTTTTTTGCAAGATTTTTCGCATCCGGGAATACGATGGTAAGAGGTGAGTTAACATTGCTGAGTAAATCCCAGGCAATATCAGGAATTGCAGTAATATATTGATGAAGTCTCTTTTGATCTTCAACCAGAATTATCAGGTTTTTACTTTCCATCCGTTTTTTAAGACAATATACTTTCTCAACGGCAACATCATTTGTAGCGTCACAACCAATGCCCCATATCGTATCGGTGGGGTAAAGAATGGTTCCGCCATCCTGTAACACTTTCAAACATTTTTTAATTTCCTGATCCATCATTTATATAACGTTAATCTAATTGGCAAATTGTAAGCTCCCATTCCCAAAATCTTTCCCAAAAAGAGACCCCACCCAAAATACCGCTTCACAAAGTTTTTATATTGCGCGGTTATTTCCTGGGATGATTGAGTGTATAGTTTTATTGTCAAGGTGTTTTGCTCATAATCGGGTACTATGTCCACTCTGGTATTTATGTTGCTTTTTACCATTGACCGGATTTCATCTACAAGCGGAGGTAACATTGTTCCGTCCGGGTTCTTGTTATCGGGGGAGGTGGCGGCGGAGCTCCCTCTCTTTACAGTTTTCCCGGATCAGGCGCCGGTGGCGGAGGCGGCGCCGGTGGCTATTCACAGAATCCAGCTTATTCTGTCATAAATACAAGATGGTTCTGAAAGGTCTTGGTCGGGGATGTTCTCGACCACACCACAGGGGATGAGCATGGGGGAGTTAAAGACATAGCTCACCAGGATCACCCCGGTTATACCCTGGTCTTGAGGTTTTGACATGATTTTCCCTTTTCGCTAAAATATCTTTAAAGTGAAAAGTGGAAGTCAAGGTAGGAAACTCACTTTTATTTCTATTTATCCCTGCATACGAACTTCGCCAATTCGCCCTTCATCGAGACACGGTTCCACCGCCAAACCGACAAATGCTTAAATATCATTCCTTTTCGCAACCTGTATGCCCTGTAATGCTTCACGATGCCGGGATACGAGTTCATGCTGCTCAGAAATTGTGCTTTTTTATCACTGGTTGGCTTATGGCGCCGGGCAATTACATTTTGCCGTTGAATGGCTTCGTAAAAATTGCCTTTGGTACGGTTGGCAATATAAATCCGATTGGGCATTATTGCCGCGCCCGGAAACTTTACCCCTTGAGTTTTAGTCCCCTCCCCCGGAAACACGTATTTCCACCCCTTCATTCCGTACGACATCTAAAATGATGGATTCCTCGTCTGTCTGAAATAGTTTTTTACCAAAGGAAATAGGTCAATGCGATAGTCTTTCCTGTATTTTGGAGACCATGGCTTTGATGTAATAATTGAATTTTTACCTTATTCATGATGGAAAGATTCACTGCTTTTGACAGTTCATCAACGTTGGCCTGTTTGGCTGTCGTTTTTGCTGTCAATTCCTTATATTGCAAATAATCTGGCATGTATGGAGGGGACGATTTTACTAAGATTTAAGGAAATCGCTTATAGATTTCTTTCCGGTGTGCGAAAGCCACAAACGTTACTGTGTTTTTTTCAATGATTACACCAATTCGATAATCACCAATTCGAATTCGAAAAGCTGATTTGTATCCTGAAAGTTTTTTTAGATTGATTATTTCATTCTGTGAAGTAGCCTCCCACACTTGTTCTACTACTTACAGTATTGAAGCAGCCAGCTCTTTATTTTTTATCTTTCGAAAATCCCTGACAAATGCCTTTTCAAATTCAAAGTTCATTTTGCAGTTCTTCGATAAAGTTTGCCTTTTCTGTTTCCGAAAGTATTTGTTTCTTGTGGTTGCGCTTTATTTTGGAAATCAGGATTGAATTTTCCCTCGTTATCTCAATACCCTCATTTTTTTGAGCCATAATTCGGGCTGCTTGCAAAAGCGCCTTCCCGGCTTCACTGTGTTCGTTGATCTCAATAGTTATCATTGCCGTTTATTTATAAAACTCAGAAAGTTAAGTTTTAATGCCAATAAATTATAGAACAAAATTATAAAAAATCTTTTGCTATTTGTATATCAGTTTAGCTTTTGTTACCTCATCCCCCCAACCCCCTTATCCTCAAGGAGAAGAGGACGGAGGTTGAGGTGGCTTTTCATTGAAGGGGACGGGGGTTGAGGTGGTTCTTTCCCAAAAAATTTCGACCGCTTCGAAGTGTTGTAAAAAAACGACATCAACTTTTCACCGAAAACTTTGCAATCCCTCCCCGCAGACATACAAGGTTCCACCACCAAACCGACAAATGCT